>DATFGD010000375.1:0-3110 GCA_035249725.1 Burkholderiales bacterium | reverse complement strand
GGGTACCTCGGCTTCCACGGCAACATGGACGTCGCAATCGCCCTGCGAACCGCCGTGATCAAGGACGGAAACCTGCACGTGCAGGCGGGCGGCGGCATCGTGGCCGACTCGGAGCCCAACGCTGAATGGCAGGAAACCCAGAACAAGGCGAAGGCGCTGTTGCGCGCAGCCGAGATGGCCGAGTCCGGGTTGGACACACGTCTGGCGTGAGGCATTGACCGTTCGTGCCGAAGACGTAGACTAGCCGCAACTGACACGGAGCATCATGCGCTTCAGGGTTCTGGCAACGGTCATTCGAAATGCCCTGGTTCGTCTCGAAATCAGAGCGAATCGTCTGCTGGGGCGTGAGTTCATCCCCGACGGCGCCGGCATGTTTCACATCGAAACGAGCGGTGCGTGCAACCTCAAATGCCGGTTTTGCGCGTACGAAAAGAAATCCGAGCCCAAGGTAAGCATGCCGAACGCGCTTTTTTTCGACTGTGTCGCACAGGCGGTCGAACTCGGATACACGCGCTTCGATCTGACCCCGTCCACCGGCGACGTCTTCATGGACAAGCGCGTCTTCGAAAAATTTGCCTATCTCGATGCGCATCCCGGTGTCGAGGAGTACAGCTTCTTCACAAACCTCACGATCCCTAAACCGGAAACGCTCGCGAAACTCACCGCCTTGGGGAAATTGCGGCAGCTCACCATCAGCGTATACGGGCACGATCTTCAGAGCTTCATTGACATCACCAAATCCACGGCGCAGTTGTATCGCCGCCTCGTGAACAATCTGGATGCGCTGCTCGCACTAAAGGAGCAATGGAAATTCGGCGTCGCGATCGGATTTCGGTCTACTTTCGATGTGCCGGACGACGATACCAGTGAGCTCATGCACGCGCTCCGGCGCTACCGGGAGGCCGGCATTCCGGTGCGCCCGTCGCACGGCGTGTACAACAACTGGGGTGGATACATCACGCAAGCCGACGTGGCGGGGCTGGACATGCACATCACATCGACCGAACTCACCTACAAGTTCGGTGCATGTGTGAAGCTCTTCGACTCCGTACAGGTAATGGCGAGCGGGGTCGTGAACGCGTGTGCCTGTCGGGACGTGGACGCGACGCTACGCATCGGCGATGCACGAAACGCCCGCCTGGCGGATATCCTGACCACGCGGAATGCCGAGTACATGCGCATCATCGACGAGCAGCAGCAGGGCAAATTCCGGCCGGTCTGCGCGGGGTGCGACTTTTACAAGAGCATCTACCACGAGCGATCGGAGTATCGGCGCAGCAAGCCCGCAATGCAGACCGTGGAGCAATTCAAGGCGAGACTGGACCGCCCCTAAGCGCAGGCTTAGGCGGCTCGGCGCAAGAAAAAGCCGCGCCAAGGCGCGGCTAAGGTGCAATATCTGAATACGACGGATACTGCAACCACATCCCGAGGAGGAAAAGAGGAATGCGGCACTGCACAAAGTACGCCCTGAAACTTACGCGAAGCTTACAGCCGCAGTTTCTTTTTCTGTAGGTGTGAAAAACACCACACTTGTGGGCGTTTTGTATGAGGGACGCAACGGCGCACCGTACCCGGCAAGATGTACATCCAGGTCGAGATCGCCCTTCTTGACCCGGAATGCGACTGAAAGGAGACGTGAGCTGAGGCTCAGCCCGGCTTTCTCCGCGGGTTCAACGGCGATTTCGAACTGAACGCGGCGCTTCACCATCACGAAGTTGATCATGGCGCCCCGCTCCAGACCGTCCGGCGCATCCGTAATGACGAGAATGGGCCGCTGGCGCGCGGTCTCCAGGAGCCGACCCATCCTCGCATTGGCGTCCGCACCGATGAAGAGCACGTGCACGCCCCTTACGTCATTTTCGCTGTTCACCGGGCGGATGCTGATGCCACGGCCCTGCACCGTTCTTCCCGCCACGATGCGACGCAGTTCATCGGCGATATCCGCCGCGCCGGCGACGCCGATGGTAATCGCGTTATCCGGTTCCCCCAGGGATGATCTGGGCCACTCCACGTAGCCCGTGAATTTGTAGACAAATGCGGCTTTGACCTCGATTTCGCCCGGAGTCAAATCCGCCGAGGGCTGTGCAATCGCGTTGCCTGCAAAGAGCAGCGTACTCATCCAACCGAGCGCGGTGAGCGCGCGCCGGATACGCTTATTGTCGATTATTGTCGCCATAGTACCTTCAGAAAAACGCTGCGCTCGAATTCGCTGCGGGTTGGGAACGCACCGAATTCGGGATGCCGTGCGTCGAGGAGGTTGTTCAGCATCAAGGAAACTTCGACGTTGCGCTGCACATGCCAGCCCCATCGCGCGTCCACCGCCGTATAGGCAGGCACAGCGGGGTCCGGCAGCGCGCCGATATGGCGTACCGAAACATCCAGTTCGTGGCGCGGAGCGGGTTCGAATGTCGAACGCAGCTTCCACTGATGGCTCGGATCATTACCCAGGGCATCGACGCCGCTCGCGTCCATGCTGTCGGGCTTGAGTCGCAACTGCTGTTTGAGCAGAACGGTGCCGCCGCTGAGCCGCCAGCGCTCGGTCACCCGGTAGTGCGCCCAGCCTTCAACCCCATAGGTCGAGCCTTCGATTTTGTTATCGAGCACGAACCCGCCGCCCGGAGCCGGTTCCACGCTGCGCAGTCGGTCGTGATCGTGATGGAATGCGGTAAGGGAATAAGAAAACGCGGTAGAAGCCTGCGCGCGATAACCCACCTCGATGACATTCGAGACCTCCGACTTGAAGTCGGGGCCGCCATTGAGCAGGATCGGTGGAACGAAAATGAAAAACTCGCGGTCCAGCCGCGACGGCGAGCGCACTGCCCGGGAGATCGCCGTCCACAGCAAGCGGTCAGGCGTCGGTTTCCATGCCAGCCGCGCGGTCGGCAGGACTTCGACGCCGGTGTAGTCGTTGCTTTCCACACGTGCACCGAGTGTGAGCCCGAGCTTCGGGCTGAATCGTATTTCGTCCTGAAGGAACAGGTTCCACCAGTCGAGGTTGCGCTCGGCCGGGAGAAAGGCGAGTGCGGCGCTATTGCCGACGCGGTCGCGCGCGTAGCGGTAACCGCCGCCCCACACGAAAGCGTGCGCGCCGAGCGGGTTGAGTGCGTGCT
>DATFGD010000374.1:0-4468 GCA_035249725.1 Burkholderiales bacterium | reverse complement strand
ATCAACGATATGCGGAACATTCGCCGGCATGGTCCGTTTAACGGGATGAAGGATGCGATGTTCGCAGCCACCCAAATCACAGGAGCCTGACGATCATGAAATTCCATAACCTCATTGGCCGCTCGGCGGCGCTGGCAGCGCTATCCATTGGTCTGCTGGCGGCACCCGGCACAGCCCTTGCACATTGCGACACACTGGACGGACCCGTTGTGGCGGCAGCGCGCAAAGCGCTCGATACCAACAACGTCAGCCTCGTGCTGCCGTGGGTTCAAAAGAAAGACGAGACGGACATCCGAAGTCAGTTTCAGAAGACCGTCACGGTACGCAAGGCAGGCGGGCAGGCGAAGGAACTCGCGGACATGTATTTCTTTGAAACGCTGGTACGCATCCACCGTGCCGGCGAAGGCGCCGGTTACACCGGCCTCAAGCCCGCGGGGAAGATCGAGCCGCCGATAGCGGCTGCCGACAAATCGATCGAGTCCGGAAAGTTGCAGGAAGTGGCGAAGCTGATTGCGCAGCGGACGGAAGAAGGGCTGCACAAGCACTTCGAGGACGTGATGAAGAAAAAGAAATACAACCCGAACGATGTTGCAGCCGGGCGCGCCTATACAAGCGCTTATGTGGAATACACGCACTATGTCGAGCGCCTGTATGACGCGGCCCGAACGCTGTCGCCCGAACACGTTCAGCAGACCGCTCCAGGCCTGCACACGCATTAACCATTCGCAGGCAGTAGCTCCAAGAAGCGGCAATCCAGTCAGCCGGGGATCACCGCCCCGGCTGGCGAACCGCCCGATTCAGGGCTCGCGCAATAACCATTCCAGGAGAAATCCAATGAGTTTTGAGATTCCGCAATCTTTGAAAATCGAGCACGAGGAACTGCACTCAACGCTGGTCCGGGCGACGAAAGCGCCGGGTGCGACCGGGGAAGCTGCCCGCGCGGTGGCCGCGGTGCTGCATCCTCATTTCGTGAAGGAAGAGCAGTTCGCGCTGCCCCCGCTGGGTCTGCTCGGTCCGCTGGCGCGCGGGGAGTGGAGGGACGAGATGCGCGATGTGCTTATTCTCACCGACAAGCTCAAGGCCGAACTGCCGGAGATGCTGTCCGAGCACCGGGACATCGTGGCGGCGCTCGACAAGCTCGAGAAAGCGGCGCGCGCGGAAGGGCAGGCCGAATATGCCGAATTTGCCGAAAAGCTGAAGTTGCACGCGCAGACGGAGGAAGAGGTGTCCTATCCCACTGCCATCCTGATAGGGGAATACGTGAAGCGTAACAAATGATCGGCGCAAGTTCATGAGAACTCCGTCAAGTCCATCGATTCCCACGGACGCCAGCTTGGTGCTACAGCGCGCGCTGTGACGGCAGTGCTTGGTATGAACGAATCACAGCGCGCAGGAATCGCCCACCCTTCCGTCCGCTGAACGCCGTCGTTCTTCTTCGTGTGCGCTTGATGTATATCAAGACCCTTTCGGGTCGCGACTCTATGATGTGGCAATACGCTGGGGAAGCGACAAAGTTCGCCAGTGCGCGATGAAGGGAACATTCATGAAACGGCATCAACTCGTGCAGCATGTGTTAGTCGTACTTGCCGTGGTGCTGCTTGCAATGCCACGGGCCTGGGCCGAACATCAAAAAGCGATCGACGGCATGGTCATCAACATAGGGGTTGTTCCAGCCTCCAAAGCCGCGAAATTCCCGTCTGAAACCGAGAAGCATGGAGCTACGTATACAGGCGGCGCGCAGCATATCTTGGTGAGCCTGTCGGACGCGAAAACAGGAGGCCACATAGCCGACGCCAGGGTGACGCTCGAGCTGAGGGACCCAAAAGGGAAGTCGCAGAAGAAGCTGCTGATGGCAGGAAGCAATGCGGGGATCCCGGACTACAGCGAGATCTTCGATTTCGGCTCGTCCGGACAGTATCGCATCCGCGTGACGATCGAGCGGCAGGGCGGAAAGCGGCCCGTAACGGCGGATCTCAAGTGGCAGCACGTCGTCAATTGACGCGTCCGGTACGGCCGGCCGCGCAATGACGCCATGAAACGCAAGTTCTATTCCGCGCTGGCCGGACTCGCCCTTTTGGGAGCGGCCATGCTGTGGTTTGCATTCAACCGCGGACCGCTCGCCCCGGTCGCGGTGCAGACCGCGGTCGTGAAAGAGACGCGGCTCGCCGATAGCGTCTTCGGCATCGGGACCGTGGAGGCGCGTTACGCCTACGCGATCGGCCCGACTCAGGCCGGACGCGTACTCCGTGTGCACGTCGATCACGGCGACGCGGTCAGAGCTGGACAGCTCCTCGCGGAAATCGACCCGATAGACCTCGAACAGCGTCAGGCAAGCGCCGGGTCCATGCTCGCGCGTGCGCGAAGCGCCGTCCTCGTCGCCGAAG
This sequence comes from Burkholderiales bacterium, assembly GCA_035249725.1. Taxonomy (GTDB): domain Bacteria; phylum Pseudomonadota; class Gammaproteobacteria; order Burkholderiales; family SG8-41; genus DSOT01. The sequence goes on along the minus strand of DATFGD010000374.1, from coordinate 2,084 downwards.
CACAGCAGCGCGAGGCGCGCAGCCGGCACGCCATCGCGCAAGCCAATGCCGCGCGCTATGCCGATCTGGTAGCGAAGAACTTCGTCAGCCGCGAAGCCGCCGAGATCCGTGCGAACGAAGCGAACGTGGCGGGCGCGGCCCTCGAGGCGGCCGAGGCGTCTCTGCAGGCGGCGCAGCGCGATGTCGAGCGCGCCGTGCAGGACCGTCGCGCGCTGGAACGCCAGCTCTTGAATCTCCGGCTCACGAGCCCGGTGGATGGCATCGTCATCTCGCGCGAGGCCGAACCGGGCACTACCGTCGTCGCGGGCCAGGCGGTCGTGCGCGTGATCGATCCACGCAGCGTCTGGGTGCGGGCGCGGATCGATCAGTCGCGTGCAGGGGACCTGCGCGCCGGCCTGCGCGCCGAAATCGTGCTGCGATCGCGTCGCGGCACGCTCATCCCCGGGCGCGTGGCGCGGGTCGAAATCCAGAACGATGCGATCACCGAAGAGCGCATCGTGACGGTGGAGTTTTCGGCCCCGGCGCCGATGTCGATCGGCGAACTGGCGGAAGTCACCATACATCGCGAGCCGGTTGCGCACGCCCTTGCGATACCGAGCGCCGCGGTGAAGCGGGTAGGCCCGGAGCAGGGCGTATGGCAGCTCGTGGATGGAAGAACGCATTTCCGTTCTGTCCGAACAGGCGTGCGAACGCTCGACGGCATGACGGAATTGATCGACGGTCTCGTCGAGGGAGATCGCATCATCGTCTACAGCGGCTCGCGATTGCACGAAGGCATGAAGGCCAAAGCAGGAAGGGTGCAGTGATCAATCTTGCAAGCCGCGACATCGCGCACAGCTTGGGCCGTTATCTCCTGACCAGCCTGGGGCTCGGGCTGCTGATCGGGGTTACGCTGAGCATGGCCGGCATCTATCGCGGCATGATCGACGACGCCCGCTCGCTGCTCGAAAGCTGGCACGCCGACATATGGGTGGTTCAGCGGGACACGCTGGGGCCGTTCGCCGAACCGTCCAACTTGCACGACGATGTCTACCGCGGCCTGCTTTCGCTGCCCGGCGTACGGGAAGCGGGTAACGTCACATTTCTGACCATGCAGATACACCGGGCAGGCGCGGATGTACGCGTAATGGTCGCAGGATTCGAGCCGGGGCAGCCCGGCGAACCCCCGCTTCTGGTTGCCGGGCGTCCGATCTCGCGCGCACATTACGAGGCCATCGCCGACGCGAAAACCGGATTCAGCGTGGGTGATGTAATACGCATCCGGCGCAACGACTACACCGTGGTGGGGCTCACGCGGCGCATGGTCTCGGCGAGCGGCGATCCGATGGTGTTCATTCCGCTCAAGGATGCGCAGCAGGCGCAGTTCCTCAAGGACAACGACGCGATACGCAACGATCGCAATCGTCTCGCAGCGAATCCGGCATTGAACCGGCCCGGCGTGCCGGGCCTGCTCGCGGCGGTGGAGGAGAACCAGTTTTCCAACCACAGCGTGAACGCCGTGCTCCTGCGAGTCGATCCCGGGCATGACGCGCGCACGGTGGCGGAAAACATTCGCCGCTGGAAACGGCTGCAGGCCTATACCGGCCAGGACATGGAAGACATCCTCATTGCGAAAATGATCGCCACGTCGGCGCGCCAGATCGCCGTCTTTCTCGTCATCCTCGCGCTCGTCAGCGCCGCGATCGTGGCGCTCATCATCTATACGATGACGATCGGCAAGATCAAGGAGATTGCCGTGCTGAAGCTCATCGGCACGCGCAATACCACGATCGCGGGCATGATCCTGCAGCAAGCACTGGGCCTCGGCGTGCTGGGCTTCGTCATCGGCAAGCTTGCAGCGACATTGTGGGGCCCGCACTTTCCCAAGTATGTGGTGCTCCTCACGGAGGATGCGGTGCGCGGATTCGCCATCACCATGGCAATCTGCATCGTTGCGAGCTTCCTCGGCATACGCGCGGCGCTGCGGGTCGAGCCCGGCGCGGCGATCGGAGGTTGAGATGGATGGCGGACCGGCCGCGCTCAAGCCCGCGATTCTCGTCGAGGGACTGACCAAGCGCTTCGGCTCCGGCCCGGCCGCAGTGGAC
>DATFGD010000373.1:0-7547 GCA_035249725.1 Burkholderiales bacterium | reverse complement strand
CGGCGCCATGCCAGGTGCACGTATTCGGAGTCGGTAGAGACCCCGTAGACGACGGCATCGCGGTCGTTGAACTCGCCGTTCAGCTTGCCGAATGCGGCGATCTCGGTCGGACACACGAAAGTGAAGTCCTTGGGCCAGAAGAACACGACCTTCCACTTGCCCTGGTCGGACTCCGAAGTGATGCGCTCGAACGCCTTGTCGGGATCGGTGGACACCACGGCGGGAACGTCGAAATGGGGCAGCTTGTCACCTATGGTCAACATGCAAATCTCCTATGTGTCGGGTTGAAGAGTTTCGATGCCGCAGTATGGCGCCGCGGCTTTGATCGATCAAACGAATGTTTTCGTATAGAATGATCGAATGAATCGATCAAATGTGCCCAGCGCGCTGCCTTCGCTGCGCCAGCTGCAGTACCTCGTTCAGTTGGCCGAACGCCGCAATTTCCGGCAGGCGGCGGACGCCTGCTTCGTCACGCAGTCCACGCTTTCCGCAGGAATCAAGGAGCTGGAAACCATCCTCGGCACGCAGCTGGTCGAGCGCAGCACGCGCACGATGCGGCTCACCGCGGCAGGACAGGAGATCGTTGCGCGGGCGCGGGCGATCATTGCGGCCGCCGAAGACCTCGCGAGCTTTGCGAAGGGCGCGCGTGAGCCGTTCTCCGGCCCGCTGCGGCTCGGTGTCATTCCAACCATTGCGCCGTTCTTGTTGCCGGCGGTGCTGGCCGCGTTGCGGGCGCGCTATCCGGCGCTCAAGCCGTTCCTGCGTGAGGACCTGACCGCCAATCTGCTCGAGCGGTTGCGCAGCGGCGGCCTCGATTTCGCGCTGATCGCGCTGCCCTACGACACCGGCGATCTGGAAGTGAGACCGCTCTTCGAGGACGCCTTCTGGTTCGTCGCGCGCGAAGACGATCCGCTCGTGTCGGCAAAGTCCATCGCGGTGCGCCAACTCAAGCCGGAATCGGTGCTCTTGCTCGAGGAAGGACATTGCCTGCGCGACCACGCGATACGGGCGTGTGGCCGACGTGAGTCCAAAGACTCGATGCTGGAAGCAACCAGCCTGACGACGCTGCTGCAGATGGTCGACGGCGGAATGGGGGTGACGCTGTTGCCCGAAATGACGCTGAAGTCAGGGATACTCAATGGCACGCGGTTGGTCGCGCGCCCGTTTACGAAGGAAGTGCCGTCGCGGACGATCGCGCTCGCGATGCGCCGCGAAGCCGGTTTCCAGCGGGAGGCGCAGCTCTTCGCCGACCACGTGCTGCAATGCCTGCGCGTGCAGCACAAGCGCGGTGTGAGCGGCGACCGGCGCGCCTGAACCGGGCGCAACGGGTCACGGCAGCCTCAAGACTCCACGACGAACGCTGAAAGAAAATAACCGCTCGCCCTGAGTCCCCTCGAAGGGTGAGCGGTCATCTGCCACGAACTCTAAACGACCAGGTTGCTTTGCGCCGTCGTGCCCGTGGGCACGGCGTCCGGTACCTGCTCGTCGAGGAAGTTGAACTCGAGTTTGGTCCCGACCGGATCGTTGAGGAACACCTGATAGCCGGCGTTGGGAATATTCTGTTCCTCGAATGTGACGCCGAGCTTCTTCAGCAACTTCCTGAAATCCGCAGCGCCCGAAGCCTTGAACGCGATATGGTCCACGCTGCCGCTGTGCTTCTCGCTTTTCGCGACGTAGCCCTCCGGAAAGCGCGCCGACACGTGAACGATGGGATCGTCCCCGTCGTAGAGCCAGATGCCGCCGAACTTGAAATCCGGCCGATAGCCTTTCTTGAGTCCCAGCACTTCACCGTAGAACTTCTCGATCGCGGGCAGGTCGCGCTCCGAGCAGCGGATGTTCAAATGTAAGAAGCCACCGAATTTCATGCGATCTCCTTGACGATTGACTGAAGACGGCGATGCCGGCAGCAAGAACCGCCGGTCCAGCCACGAATTCTGCGCGTGTATGCCGGTGTGGGCAAGGGCCGGCCATGGAAATGGCACATCCGGGCGCGCCACTGCGGCAATCCGTGCTGATCCCGCGCACGTAGAGGACTAACGGGACAGCGCTTCGTCGAGCGAAGAAACCAGCGGCCCGAGTTTAGGGGGATGCGGCTCGAGCCCGATCTTCAGTCCGAATTTGCGCAGCGCATCGGAGCATACCGGGCCGATCGAGGCCACCAATGTGCGATCGAGCGCGGCTTTCAACGACGCTGTCCGATGGTCGCGCTCGGCAATCGCAAAGAAATTGTGGACCTGGGCGGCATTCGTGAAGACCACCGCATCGACTTTGCCCGCTTCCAGCGCATCGATCAGCCCGAGCAGCGGTTCGGTGTCCGCCGGCAGGGCCCAGCGATACGTTGGGATTTCGATCACGTTGGAACCGCGGTGCCGCAGCGCCTGTTCCAGCTCCACATTCGTTACGCCATAGCGCTGCACGACCACGCGCGCGCCGGTGAGATCGACGCCTTGCAGCGCTTGCAGCACTTCGGCCGTCGTAAACGGTTCCTGGGCCGCGAGATCGACGCGCACCCCGCGCGAGCGCAGCGCCGCGGTCGGTTTGGGTCCGCGCACTACCACCGTGGCCCGCGCGAGGATGTTCAGTAGACGCGGTGTCACGCCGAGCCCGTCGGTTGCATTGAAGAGCGCGTGTGTTCCCACGCCGGTCTGAAAGATGGCCACCTGTGGCGCATGCGACTGGAGATCCGCTATCAGTCGCTCGACAAACGCCGGGTCCACATCCGGAACTTCGCTGAGCGCCGGCGCGTGCAACGCCCGAGCGCCGCGCTTGGCGATCAGGTCAGCGAGCTGCTTGCCAAGGCGGTTTTCCAGTACCGCCACGGTCTTGCCTTGCATGTGCGCTCCTTAGTTTCATTATTCTGCGCGATGTGGCAGCCGGCTGTCGATTTCTTCGGCCTGCACCGTGCCGCGTTCGAGCTCCGCGGTGACCGGCAGATGATCGGACGCGATGCGCGAAAGCGGCGTGCGGTGCACGCTCAGACGCCGCAAAAGTCGCCGCGGTTTGATCCAGATGCGGTCGAGCGCAAGCAGGGGCAAGCGGCTCGGGAATGTGGACGGCGAAGGCGTTTGCTGGAAGTGCGCGTGCAGCCAGCGCAGCGGCCGGCCCCATAACCACCATTCGTTGAGATCGCCCATGAGCACGGTCGCGACCGGGCGCTGGTCCTCCAGCTCGCGCAACAGGATCTGCGTCTGCAGGCGCCGCTCGTCGGGAAAGAGTCCGAGATGCGTAGCCAGAATGCGCAACGGCCACCCGCCGCAGTCGAGTTCCACATCGAGCGCCCCGCGCGGTTCGTGCTTGTCGATGCTGAGATCGAGCTGGCGCACGCATACCGCGGGATGGCGTATCAGGACGCCATTACCGTAATCCCCGGTGTCCTTGAGCAGCGTCGGCCCTGCAATGCCCTCCATGCCCGTTTCGTTGCTGAGGTAACCGAGCATGTCGAAACCCGATGCACGCGACTCGACCTCCTGCAGCGCGATCACATCCGCATCGACTTCCCGGATGACGCGCGCAATGCGTTTGGGCACGATGTGACCGTCGCAGCCGAGTCCGCCGTGTATGTTGTACGAGGCTATCTTGATCGTGTTCGCGACCAACCGTCCTCCGTGATTGCTTATGCGGGGCGCTGCTCTGCGGCCGACAGGCTGGCCAGCCGGCGCCGCATCACGATCGCCAACGTCACGAGAATCGCGACCACCACGGCCAGCGACACGAAAGTAGCGGCGCCGGGATTTCTCATCGCTTCCAGGATGCGGTCCACGAAAACGACGGTCGCAAGTATTCCGGGCGACATGCCGATCGCCGTGCCGATCAGAAAATCGCGCAGACTGATGTGCGATGCGCCTGCCACGACGTTTACGATGGTGAACGGCGCGAGCGGCAGCAGACGGACGGCTGCGATCGCAATGATGCCGCGCCGCGCGAGTTGTTTGCTGAGCCGGTTGAGACGCGCCCCGGCGAGCCGCCGCACGGTGTCGCGACCGAGACGGCGCCCGATCGTGTAGGTGACCAGCGCGCTCGCCACTGCACCCGCCAGCGCGTAAAAAGCGCCGGCGACCGGTCCGAATACGATTCCGGTTACGGCGATGAGCACAGTAACCGGCATGACGACGAGGCCAGCGATGACATAGGCGCCGACCACCGCGAGCGGTGTGAACGGCGCTATGGCATTCAGCCGGTCCGCCAGACCGACGAGAAATTCGAGATCGAGCCAGCCCCGCAGCGGGGTCCAACGCCATGCCGCGGCAAGTCCGCCGAGCACCAGCACCAGTACTGCGATGCGCACCATGCGGTTGGCGGCTGGCCGCGTCGCTTCAGGCGGCACGAATTCCTTCACCAGCTCATCCGGGTCTACCGGCTGCTCGGGATCGATCACCGCTTCCGCCGGAACCAGCGCATCGACATCCGCGGCAACTGCGGGTTCCAGGGGCTCGAGTGTTCGCCCCGGACCCCGCAGCGCTTCGATCGCTTCAATGAGGCTGCCGCGCCGCTTGATCTCCGTGCCGACGCGCGCGGGATCGGTACCGAGGTGTTCGCCCAGCAACCGGTTGCGAATTCCCGCGATCGCATCTCGCACGCGCGTTTCGCCGGCCGCTTCGATGACCAGATTGCATTCCGTATCGAAACCCATCGACCGATTGCTCAAATTGGCCGAGCCGATGGTGACCACCTCGTCGTCCACGACCAGAAGCTTGCTGTGCACGTTGAGACAACCCGAGGCGAGTTGCGGCAGGTGCGGGCAGTACATGCGATAACGGCCCGCGTTGTCTGCGGCCCGCAGCCGCTGATGTAAACGCGCACGCAGCACACCCATGGTGGTCTCTTCGAGCCACCCGCTTTCGCGGCGCGGTGCGACGATCACCGCTTCCGGGCCGCCCGGCTCGCCCAAACGCTGCGCGATGCAATTGCCGATCACACTGGAACTGAAGTACTGGTTCTCCATGTAGAGATGGCGATGGGCCGCGGCGATCATGTCGGTATGGAGCTGCCTGATCTCATATACCCCGGGCGTGCCATCGAGCGGCGGCTCAGTGCGCGCGATCGCGACATCGACGTCATGGAGGTCGGCGCAATATTCCCCGGGCCACCGATCGGTATTCGCCACCGTGGCGATCGAGCGTGCGCGGCGGCCCACAGCGCGGTACCACCGCTCGCGCGCCAGTTCTCCCAGCGCGCGCGCCACATCGCCGTCGACCATCGCCTGGACGTCGTGGAAAGGCGGATAGGACGCGCCGTTGGCATCGCGGCGGCCCGGCAAGCCGGCGGCGTGCTCGCTGGTGTCCCAACGCCGTTGCGTGAGATCGAAACCGCCGACGAACGCGAGCGCATCATCGATCACCACGACTTTCTGGTGGTGTGACGCGCCGACCGGATGCTTCGCATCGAGACGAAAACTCAACCGCCGGTGGGTGCGCCAGTCGAGCTTGTACACCGGCATCCACTCGCGCTCGAGTGCGAACAGCATCGCGAAGTCCCAGCTCAGAATGTATGCGCGCAGGTTGCGCCGACGGGTGACGACGGCGTTGATGAAGTCGCACAGTCCTTCAGGCAGTCCATCGTCAGCGCCCTCGGGTACCAGGCGCATGCGGCTGTCGATGTCCCAGCCCAGTATGAATATCGTGCGCTGCGCCTGCGCAATCGCCTTGCGGACGGCGGTGAAGTATTCGGCGCCATCGACGAGGACGCTGAAACGCCGCGCGCGTGCGATGCGCCAGCAATTGCGTCCGGGCGCGAGAACGCGCACTCCCGTGCGTGCCGTGCCACGCGTGATCTGATCCATCGGTTGATTCCAGCGATGTGGCCGGACGAAGCCTTAAGCCGCGCCCGGGATTTTCAGTGACCGGCCGGGTTCGCGGCCGTCATGCCGCTTACTGTGACAGCGCTTTTGGAAATTGGTGCGCGGCCCGAACGGGTAATTTCACAGGCGCCAGGGACCCGATCGCTCCGGATCGATGCCGAGGTCCGCCATCGCGTCCGCTACGGCGGTCGCCGGGAGCGCTTCCCGGTCGGCAAGCGCCTTCAGCGCCGCAACGGCGATGTGGCGCCGATCGACTTCGAAAAATGCGCGAAGCGCGAGGCGAGTGTCGCTCCGTCCGATGCCGTCGGTGCCGAGCACGGTATACGGGCGTTGCACAAGGCCACGGATCTGCTCGGCGTAAGCGCGCACGTAGTCGGTCGCGGCGACGGCGGGTCCCGCGTGGTCCTTGAGACAGGTTTCGACCCACGCAACACGCGCCGGCGCGGTCGGATGCATTCGATTCCAGCGGGCGACCTCCATGCCGTCGCGTGCGAGTTCGGTAAAGCTCGTCACGCTCCACACGTCAGCCGCCACATCGAACTGCGACTCGAGCAGCTCGGCCGCGGCCAGTACCTCGCGCAGTATGGTGCCGCTTCCCATGAGCTGCACGCGGCGCGCGTCGGCGTTGCGGCCCTTACCACTCTCACCTCCCTTGCCAAGGGGCAGGGCATCGAGCGTGGAGGCACGCAGGAGGTACATGCCGCGCAGAATGCCGTCTATGGTCTTGTCACGCGGCTCGGGCAGGACCGGCTGCGCGTAGTTCTCGTTCATGACCGTGATGTAGTAGAAGACGTCCTCCTGCGCTTGCAGCATGCGCCGCGCGCCATCCTGCAGGATGACCGTCAGCTCGTAGCCAAAGCACGGATCGTACGATCGGCAGTTGGGTATCGTGGAGGCGATGAGCTGGCTCGTTCCATCCTGATGCTGCAGGCCTTCGCCGGATAGCGTCGTGCGGCCCGCCGTCGCGCCGATCAGGAATCCGCGTGCACGCGAGTCGGCAGCGGCCCAGATGAAATCGCCGACGCGCTGGAAGCCGAACATCGAGTAAAAAACATAGAAGGGAAGCATCGGCACGCCGTGCGTGCTGTACGAGGCTGCGGCCGCGATCCAGGAAGACATGGCGCCGGCTTCATTGATCCCTTCCTCCATGATCTGGCCGTCCTTCGTTTCCTTGTAATAAAGCAGTTCATCGCGGTCTTCCGGTTCGTAGAGCTGGCCGAACGGCGAATAGATCGCAACCTGCCGGAACAAGGATTGCATGCCGAACGTGCGCGCTTCGTCCGCGACGATCGGCACGATATGCCTGCCGATGCGCGAATCGCGCAGCAACTGCGAGAGCGCGCGGACGAACACCATGGTGGTGGATTCTTCGCGGCTGCCCGAACCTTCAAGAAGACGCGCAAAGCTTTCAAGTGCGGGCACGGCGAGCGCGGGCGTTTGCTGCAAGCGTACCGGCACCGGTCCCCCGAGCTGCTCGCGCCGCGCTCTGACATAGCGCATCTCCGGACTGTCCGGCGTCGGTTGATGGAAACGCAGACGCTGGACGTCTTCGTCCGAAATGGGCAATGCGAAGCGGTCGCGGAACGCGAGCAGCGCGTCGTCTTCCAGCTTCTTGGCCTGATGCGCGCCCATGCGGCCCTGCGCCCAGTGGCCCATGCCGTAACCCTTCTTCGTCTGCGCCAGGATGACCGTCGGCTGCCCCGCGTGGTTGACCGCAGCGTGATAGGCGGCGTAGATCTTGACCGGATCG
>DATFGD010000372.1:0-4048 GCA_035249725.1 Burkholderiales bacterium | reverse complement strand
CGCCTCCAGCGACAGGGGACGCGGCGAACGCTCGGAGCGGCAGGGCGCAGCAAGCTGCGCCTCTCTGCTGTCACATTGTGACATCGAAGCATTCCCCTCCTTCATTAGGAGGGGTGGCGCCAAAGGCGACGGGGTGGTCCGCATCACACCGCCACCGCGGTCATCCGCTGCAATCGCGCAACTGTCGCAGCGAGCGTGTCCAAAAACCCTTCCACTTCGCCCATCGTATTGCCCGCGCCGAGACTCAATCGCACCGCCCCGCGCGCAATCTCCGGCGCAACACCCATCGCAAGCAGCGTCGCGCTCGGCTCGGTGCTCGTGCTCGAACACGCCGCGCCGGCCGCCACCGCATAGCCGTGCTTATCCAGTTCGATCACGAGCGCTTCACCATCGATCCCCTTGAACGCGAAATAACTCGTATTGGGAATCCGCGGCGCACGCTCGCCGAAAATCATCGCACCGAGTTCATGCAGTCCCTGCTCCACCCGCTCGCGCATTTCATTCATCCGCGACGCAAATTCGCCCATGCGCTCAGCGGCAAGCTCGCATGCCGCGCCGAAGCCCACGATCGCCGGGACGTTTTCCGTTCCCGAGCGCAATCCCGACTCGTGTCCGCCGCCCGCGAGCAGCGGCCGCAGTTCCAGCCGCTTGTCCACGACCAGCGCCGCAGCACCCTTCGGCCCGTAAAGCTTGTGCGCGGAAATCGTCATCGCGTGCACGGCGAGCGCCGGAAAATCGACCGGGATTTTGCCCAGCGCCTGCACCGCATCGGTGTGCATCCATGCACCGGCGTGCCGCGCGCGCGCCGCCACCTCACCGACATTCTGGATCACGCCGGTCTCGTTGTTCGCGAGCATGACCGACACGATGCCGGTCCGCCGAGCGAGCGCCGCATCCACGTCGTCGAGATCGATCTCGCCCTCGCGCGTGACTGCGAGCTTGCGCACGTTCCAGCCTTGCCGCGCGAGATCCCGTGCCGGCTTGGCGACACACGGATGCTCGATCGCGCTCACCGCGATCTGCGTCGGCTCGAGATAACCCGCCGCGCCCTTGACAAAGAAATTGTTCGCTTCGGTCCCGCCGGAGACGAAGACGACTTGCGACGGTTGCACATTCACCAGCGCCGCGACTTTTTCGCGTGCGTCGTTCACCGCCTTGCGCGCAAGCGTGCCGAACTCGTGGCGGCTCGACGCATTGCCGAACTCGCCGCGCAAATACGGCAGCATCGCTTCGAGCACCCGCTCGTCCACGGGCGTCGTTGCATTGTGATCGAAGTAAATGTGGCTCATCGCGCAGACGAATCCGTTACGCCGATACCGGCACGCGTTTGCCGACAACCTGGCGCATATCGTGCACCTCTGCGATGCCGGACTCCTTCGCTTTCTGGTTGTCCACCAGATGGCGCAGCGTGACCGATTCGAGATAGCCGAAGATGCGCTCGTTCAGCGCCGCCCACAGATCGTGGGTCAAGCACTTCTGGTCGTCGTGGCAATTTTCCTTGCCGCCGCACTGCGTCGCGTCGATCGGCTCGTCCACCGCGAGAATGATGTCGGCGACCGTGAGGCTCGCCATGTCGCGAGCGAGGTTGTAGCCGCCGCCGGGGCCGCGCACGCTTTCGACCAGGCGATGGCGGCGTAGCTTGCCGAAAAGCTGCTCCAGATACGAAAGCGAAATCTTCTGGCGCCCGCTGATTTCAGCGAGCGTCACCGGTCCACCGCCGTGATGCATCGCGAGATCGATCATCGCGGTAACGGCAAAACGTCCTTTGGTCGTCAGTCTCATAAGGGGCCCTTGAAAATACTCAACCGATTCATGCTGTTGCTTACCACCGCACCACCACGTACCCAGCCTGGGATACTACATTTCCCGACTAAATTAGTCAACTATCCGGTTGAGATAGTTCGCGTCAAGTTTCTCGCCCTTCTCGTCCTCGATCTTGCCGCCCAGGCGCTTGAGTTCCGCGCACACGTGCTCGAGGCGCTTGTCGGTCTCCACGCTGTGATCGATCAGTTCGTGTATGGCCTGCACGACCGGATCGTTGATGCCGTTCGCGACCGCATACGCGGCGAAGCGGCCTGCCGTATCGCGGCCTTCGACCACGCGCGCGGGAATGCCGATCACCGTTGCGCCGACAGGGACTTCTTTCACAACGACTGCGTTTGAGCCCACGCGCGCGCCGTCGCCGACCGTGATCGGGCCGAGTATCTTGGCGCCGGCGCCGACGACCACGCTGTTGCCGAGCGTCGGGTGCCGCTTGCCCTTGTTCCAGCTCGTGCCGCCGAGCGTGACGCCGTGATAGAGCGTGCAGTCGTCGCCGATTTCAGCGGTTTCGCCGACCACGACGCCCATCCCGTGATCAATGAAAAAGCGGCGGCCGATGCGCGCAGCGGGATGGATTTCGATACCGGTCAGCCAGCGGCCGATGTGCGAGACGAGCCGCCCCATCCATTTAAGTTCGGAATGCCAGAGCCAGTGCGCGACGCGGTGGAAGAAAATCGCGTGCAGGCCGGGGTAGCAGGTGATGACCTCCCACTTGGTGCGCGCGGCCGGGTCGCGATCAAAAACGACCGCGATGTCTTCTTTCAGGCGGGAAAGCATTTCCAAGTATTTTAGTCAGGTATTGGCATACAGACAATACGCGAGCCGATTCAACGGCATGACCTCTTTTCGGGGGAGAGGACCCGGTGTAGCGAGCAGCGAATCCCACCGGGAATGTGGAGCACGCGCGTGGGCTCGCTCCGGGGCAGCCCGCTACTTGCGGTCGGGCTCCTTACGCTGATGGAAGGATTTCAGGATGCCGCGCAGGATGTTGACCTCGTCCTTGTCGAGTTGCGCGCGGGCGAAAAGCCGGCGCAGCCGGGGCATCAGCCGCTTCGGATGCTCGGGATCGAGAAAACCGACTTCGACCATGGTGCGTTCGAGGTGCGCGTAAAAGCCCTCGATCTCTTCGAAGCTCGCGAGCTCGCGCGTATTTTCGGTACCCGGGTACAGACCCTCGTCCAACAGCGCCATACGCAGCTCGTACGCAAACACCTGCACTGCAGCGCCGAGGTTGAGCGATGAAAAATCCGGGGCGGCGGGAATCGTCGCGAGCAGCCGGCACTTGTTCACTTCCGCGGTGGTGAGTCCGTACGTCTCGTTGCCGAACACGAGCGCAGCCTGCTGCGTGCGCGCGGCTTCGACAACCTGCTTCGCCGCCGCGCGCGCCTCCACTTCGGGAACCGCAATATCGCGACTGCGCGCCGAACAGGCCACGGCGAACGCGACACCGGCGAGCGCTTCATCGAGCGTCGCGCACACCACCGCGTGCTCGAGCACGTCGGCTGCATGCGTGGCCCGCCACTGCGCTTGCGGATCGGGATAGCGCTGCGGCGCGACGAGATACAGCCGCGCGAGGCCCATCGTCTTCAACGCGCGCGCGCTCGCACCGATGTTGCCGGGGTGCGTCGTGCCGCACAGCACGACGCGGATATTTTCCAGCGGGTCTGCGTTAATCACTTTAAAATGCCGGCCTACCATGCATCCCATGCTCAACATCGCCGTGAAAGCGGCGCGCCTCGCGGGCAACATCATCAATCGCGCCACCCGCAATCTCGATGTCGTCGCCGTGCGCGAGAAGCTTGCGAACGATTACGTGTCTGAGGTCGATCACGAAGCGGAAAAAGCGATCATCAGGACGCTGCATCAAGCGTATCCCGACCACGCGATTTTAGCAGAGGAGAGCGGCGCCTCCGGCAAGTCGGAATACCAGTGGATCATCGACCCGCTCGACGGCACGACCAATTTCCTGCACGGCTTTCCGCAGTACGCGGTGTCGATCGCGCTCATGCACAAGAAAGTCGCCACGCAAGCGGTGATCTACGATCCGGGCCGAAACGATCTATTCACCGCGACTCGCGGGCGCGGAGCGTATTTGAACGAGACGCGGCTCCGCGTGAGCAAGCGCGCGCAGTTGAAGCCAAGTTTGATCGGCACCGGCTTTCCGTTCCGCCAGCTCGATCACGTCGACGCTTATCTCGCGATGCTGCGCGAGGTGATGCACAACACC
>DATFGD010000371.1:0-2879 GCA_035249725.1 Burkholderiales bacterium | reverse complement strand
TTCCACTGCTTGACGTGATATTTGCGGAGCAGCGGCGGAATCGCGAGATCATCGCCTGAAGCAGCCCATTCGGCTTCGTCACGCATCAATATGTCGTTCGCGACGATGAGCAGTCCGCGATCGCTATCAACGAGTGCATATTCGAAGTCGGGATGGACGTTGAGCGCCTGGTTGCCGGGCAACGTCCACGGCGTTGTGGTCCAGATGACCGCGTAGCCCGGTTTATCCGGAAGCCGCTCGACACCGAAGACGCGCGCGATCTTCTCCGGCTCGGCAAACGGGAAGCCGACGTCGATCGCCGGATCGGTGCGGTCCTCGTACTCGACCTCCGCTTCGGCAAGCGCGGAACCGCAGTCGAAGCACCAGTTGACGGGCTTCAACCCGCGATAAACGTAACCTTTCCCGAGCAACGCGCCCAGCGTGCGGATCTCATCGGCCTCGTTGCCGTAAGCCATGGTGAGATAGGGATGGTCCCAATCGCCGAGCACGCCCAGCCGCTGAAAATCCTTCTTCTGCCGCTCGATCTGTTCGGCGGCATAGGCGCGGCACAAGCGCTGGGTTTCCTCGGTCGGCAGGTTCTTGCCGTGCGTTTTTTCGATTTGCACCTCGATCGGCATGCCGTGGCAGTCCCACCCCGGCACGTACGGGGCGTCGAAGCCGGACATCGTTCTGCTCTTGACGATGATGTCTTTGAGGATCTTGTTGACCGCGTGCCCGATATGGATGTCGCCGTTGGCATAAGGCGGTCCGTCGTGCAGAACGAAGCGCGGCCGTCCCACGCTCTTCTCCCGGATCCGCTCGTAAAACCTGCGCTCCTGCCAGCGTCGGAGCATCTGCGGCTCGCGTTTCGCAAGATCGCCCCGCATGGGGAACGGCGTGTCGGGAAGATTCAGCGTTTTTCTGTAATCAGCCATCTGATCCGGATTTGCATTAAGGAAGCAGCGGACGGCGCGGCGGCCGCGACGCGAACAAAGGATGCGATCTTACCGTAACAGCGAAGTGCGAGCTTCAGCCTTTCGCTCTCCTCGCCGTGGCTGTGTCCCGCTCGTTGAAATAAGTTCTCACGTTTTCGACGTCGAGCGCGATCTGCCGCGTGAGCGTGGCGAGGTCGGCGTATTTCTCTTCGTCGCGAAGCTTGTGCAGAAAGTCCACGCGCACGTGTCGTCCGTACAGCACGCCGTCGAAGTCGAGCAGATGCACCTCCAGCACCGGGCTGCCCTGCTGCTTCACCGTCGGCCTCACACCGAGACTCGCGGCCCCACGCATGACGCCCTCGCCGATCCCGGACACTTCTACGGCAAAGATTCCGGTGAGCGGCGGCCGGTTGTGTTTGATCTGAACGTTTGCGGTGGCGAACCCGAGCTTGTGTCCCAGCCCATCGCCGCGCACGATGCGTCCACTGATGCTGTACGGGCGGGCCAGAAGTCGCGCGGCGCGCGCGAGCTCGCCGTCCGCCAGCGCGGTACGCACAGCGGTGCTCGACACGCGCTCGCCATCGAGGACGACGCTTTGCATCGCCTTCACTTCAAAACCGAACCGCGGCGCCGCCCTTGCGAGCGTCACGAAATTGCCGGCGCGTCGTGCTCCGAAACGAGAATCATCGCCGACCAGCACCCAGCGGGCACCCAGTCCACCGACCAGCACGCGCTCGATGAATTGCGGGGCGCTCACTTGCGCAAGCTCGTAATTGAAGCGGCACACGTGCACCCGATCGATGCCGCGTCCAGCCAGGAGCTCGAGCTTTTCTCTCAGGGAAGTAAGCCGCGCGGGCGCCCGATCCGGCGCGAAGAACTCGCGCGGATGCGGTTCGAACGTCAGGACACAGGCGGGAATGCAGCGTTCGCGCGCGGCGCGTACCAGTTCGGCGAGCATCGCCTGATGGCCGAGATGGACGCCGTCAAAGTTGCCGATGGTGACCGCAACCGGGGAGGCTGGGGCAGCGGAGAACCCCCGCGTAACACGCATACGATCAAGCTCTACTAAAAGCTTGAATTGTAGCGTGTATTACTTAGCGATGCAGCGGCGCGACAGAGCGCGCTCTTCCCCCAAGAGCGAAGGTTGCGCGCGTGCGGCGGCGAATACCTCGCCCAGCATGATGAGCGCGGGGCCCGTTATTCCGAACTCATCGACGCGCGGAAGCTCGGAGAGCGACATGCACAAACGCCGCGCGTCCGGTAACGATGCGTTCTCCACGAGCACGAGCGGTGTATTCTGCGCGACGCCATGAACGGCGAGCGCGGCGGCGATCTCAGCAGCCTGGCCCGCGCCCATGTAAATCACCGCGGTATCGGCGGCAGCGGCGCTTCGAGCCCAGCCGCTCGGTGCTTCGCCGGCTGCCACGCGCGGTGTCACGAATGCGACGCTGCGCGCGAGCCCGCGTTGCGTGAGCGAAACGCCCGCTTCGGCTGCTGCTCCGAGGGCAGCCGTAATGCCCGGAATCACTTCGTATTCGACGCCCGCGGCCTGCAGCGCGGCGATTTCCTCCTGCGCGCGCCCGAAAAGCATCGGATCGCCGCCTTTGAGCCGGATCACCACGCCATAGCGATGTGCCGCATCGATCAACCGCTTGTTGATGAAGCGTTGTGCGGTCGCCTGCTTGCCGCAGCGCTTGCCCACGGCGACCTTTTGTGCGCGGACGGCCATCGCCAGCGTTTCAGGATGAACCAATGCGTCGTGGAAAACGACATCGGCCTGCTCCAGCAGACGCGCGCCACGTAGCGTGATGAGGTCCGGCGCACCCGGACCCGCGCCGACGAGATAGACCTTGCCGGTGGAAAGCGGCATCGCTTTACCGTTCCTCCACACCGTTTTTCGCCGCGGCTACACGCCGGCGAAACAGCGGCCAGGGGCGGTCTACAGCCGCCTGGTACGCTTCGCTG
>DATFGD010000370.1:0-4748 GCA_035249725.1 Burkholderiales bacterium | reverse complement strand
GCGAGTTTGCTCGTGCCTTATCCGCATGCCGTGGACGATCACCAGACGTCGAATGCCCGTCATCTGTCGGAGCGCGGTGCGGCGATCTTGATGCCACAGCAGGAATTTACTGCCGAAAAGCTTGCGTCGTTGCTTTCAGGCTTTACCCGGGAAGCGCTCGCCCGCATGGCCGTGGCGGCGCGCGCGGTGGCGAAACCGCATGCCACGCGTCAAGTCGCTGAAGCCTGCATGGAGCTCGCCGCATGAAGCGAACCGCACGCATCGAATTGTGCATCGCTGCCTCGGCACGGAAGCGGCATGCGCCATAAGGTAAAACACCTGCACTTCGTCGGTGTCGGCGGCGCCGGCATGAGCGGCATTGCCGAAGTGCTGCTCAATCTGGGCTATCAGGTAAGCGGTTCCGACTTGGCCGAGAATCCCGCGACACGGCGGCTGCAAGAGCTCGGTGCGCGAGTGTTCAAAGGGCATGACGCCCAATATGCGAGCGGGGCGGATGCGGTCGTCGTCTCCGGTGCCGTACCGGAAGACAACCCGGAGATACTCGCGGCGCGCGGCAGGAACGTCCCGGTTGTCCCGCGAGCGCTGATGCTGGTCGAGTTGATGCGGCTCAAGCAGGGCATCGCCGTGGCGGGCACGCACGGCAAGACAACGACGACGAGCCTCATCGCAAGCGTGCTGGCCGAAGGCGGCATGGATCCCACGTTCGTGATCGGCGGCCGTCTTGAAGCCGCCGGCTCACACGCCAAGCTCGGGCAGGGCGAATTCATCGTGGTCGAGGCCGACGAATCCGACGCCTCTTTTTTGTATCTGCAGCCTACGCTCGCGGTGATCACCAATATCGACGCCGATCACATGGTGACTTACGACCACTCGCTCGACAAGCTGAAGCAGGCGTTCGTCGATTTCGTCCTGCGGCTTCCGTTCTACGGCGTGGTGGTGCTGTGCACTGACGATGCCAATGTGCGCGAGATCATGCCGCGGCTTACCAAGCCGATGACGACATATGGTCTTGCAGAAGACGCCGAGATTCGCGCGGTAGACGTTCAGGCGGCGGGATGCCAGATGAGGTTTCGGGTGGTGCGCGCTGCGAACGGCAGGAAGCCGCCGGACCTCAGCATTACCCTCAATCTCGCTGGCGTGCACAACGTCCAGAATGCGCTCGCCGCGATCGCCGTGGGAATGGAATTGGGGATTTCGGATGCGAGTATCGTCCGGGCGCTCGCAGAATTCGGCGGCGTGGGCCGACGCTTCGAGCAATACGGGGAAATACGGCTGCCCGGAGGCGGCTCGTGCACGTTGATCGACGATTACGGCCATCATCCGGCCGAAATGGCTGCAACGCTCGCGGCCGCGCGGAGTGCGTTCCCGGGACGGCGGCTCGTGCTCGCTTTCCAGCCGCATCGCTACACGCGCACGCGCGATTGCTTCGAAGACTTCGCAAAAACGCTCTCCACCGTCGATGTGCTGCTCCTGACCGAGGTCTATCCGGCGGGCGAGGTGCCGATCGTCGCAGCGGATGGTCGGGCGTTGGCGCGGGCAGTTCGGGTGCTGGGCAAAGTGGAACCGATATTCGTCGATTCGGTATCGGAGCTACCGGCCGCGATTTTTTCCGGCGTCCGCGATGGCGATGTGGTGGTCACGATGGGTGCGGGCGCGATCGGTGGCGTGCCGGCGATACTCAAGCGGCCCAAGGAAGCGAATGAAGCATGAATACGGAAACCGTCATGTGCGCAGTGGAGCAGCCGGAAAGCGGTGGCGGTGTGGCGGCCGGTGCCGGTATGCGCACCGTTCGACGGGCGTGCGTTGATATGGTTCGGCAACCAGAATTGCGCGGCGTGTTGCGGCACGATGAGCCCATGTCCCGCCACGTGAGCTGGCGTGCCGGCGGCAATGCCGCGCGCACGTATCAGCCGGCCGATATGGCGGATCTGCAGGTTTTCATCAAGACGCTGCCGGCGAACGAGGCGGTTTACTTCGTCGGGTTGGGCAGCAATCTTCTCGTACGCGACGGCGGGCTCGACGCCACAGTCGTATTTAGCCACTGGGCAATGCGCACACTGCGGCTGGAACCGGATGGACACCGGATTTACGCCGAGTGTGGCTTGCCGAGCCCGAAAGTCGCGCGCTTCGCGGCTTTGCACGGGCTCGTCGGCGCGGAGTTTCTTGCCGGCATTCCCGGCACCGTTGGCGGTGCGTTGGCGATGAATGCGGGCTGCTACGGCGGCGAGACGTGGGACATCGTCGAGCGCGGCCTCACGATCGATCGCCACGGAAATTTACACGAACGCATGCGCGCGCAATATGAGCTGGCGTATCGCTCCGTACATTTGAAGGAGCAAACCAATCGCCGCGATATCGATGAATGGTTTGTCGCCTCGACCTTCCGCCTGGTTCCGGGTGACGGCGTCGCCTCGCGTGAGCGGATCAGGGAATTACTGGGGCGGCGCATTGCCACCCAGCCGCTCGGGGAGCCGAACGCCGGTTCGGTCTTCCGGAATCCAGATGGCGATTTCGCTGCACGCTTGATCGAGGCCTGCGGGCTCAAAGGTTATTCGATCGGGGATGCGGTGATTTCGCCAAAACACGCCAATTTCATCGTCAACCGCGGCCGCGCCCGTGCCGCCGATATTGAATCGCTCATTGAGGCTGCACAGTCGGCGGTGAAGGCGCGATTCGGTGTCGAGCTGGAACGTGAAGTCAGGATTATCGGGGAGCGCGCGGCATGAAGAGTTTCGGGAAAGTTGCGGTGCTGCTGGGCGGGCGCGCCGGACTCGGTGCCGCGGAGCGGCTGGTGCGGGCAGGCGCGCAGGGCCGCTCAGGCGACTTGGAAATCGCGGAGTGCGGCATATGAAGCAATTCGGGAAAGTTGCGGTGCTGCTGGGCGGCCGCTCTGCCGAACGAGAGATCTCCCTCAAGAGTGGTGCAATGGTACTCGCCGCGCTCAAGAGCAAAGGCGTGGACGCACATCCCTTCGATCCGCGCGACGCCGGGCTGGAGCAACTGATCGCGCAGAAGTTCGACCGTGTCTTCATCGCCCTGCATGGCCGTTTTGGAGAAGACGGCACGGTACAGGGGGCACTCGAGTATCTCCGGATTCCGTATACCGGAAGCGGCGTCATGGCGAGTGCGCTCGCCATGGACAAGTGGCGCACCAAGCTTCTGTGGCAGGCGGCCGGTGTACCGACGCCGCCTTACGAGCTGTTGTCGCGAAACAGTGCTTTCGCGGATATCGCGGCCCGGGTCGGTCTGCCGCTCATGGTCAAACCCGCACGCGAGGGGTCGAGCATCGGCATGAGCAAGGTCGACTCTGTCGAAAAGCTCGAGCCGGCGTTCGAACTTGCCGCGAAATACGACAGCGTGATCATCGCGGAACGATTCATAGAGGGTGTCGAGCTTACCGCCGCCATACTTGGCGACGAAGCGCTGCCGCTGATACGCCTCGAAACACCCCGGGTGTTTTACGACTACGAAGCGAAGTACTTCGCCAACGATACCCGCTACCTCTGCCCGTGTGGCCTGCCGCAGGAGACGGAGGAGCGGATACAGGCCGCTGCGCTTGCTGCGTTCCGCCTGATCGGTTGCGGCGGATGGGGGCGTGTCGACGTGATGCTCGACCGCAGCGGAACGCCATACCTGCTCGAGGTGAACACCATTCCCGGCATGACGGACCACAGCCTCGTCCCCATGGCGGCGCGGGCTCGCGGCATCGCGTTCGAAGATCTCGTAGTGCGCATATTGGAGTCAGCGCATGTGGGATAGGCCGGACCTGCTCAATCGCTCCGCCGATCTGCTCATTGCGGTTGCATTTTTCCTCATCCTTTACGGCGCACTGCATGTCGTCGTGCGTTTGCCGGTGTTTCCACTGCGTGAAGTGCGGATCACGAATGCGATAGCGCTCGTGAGCGCCGACCAGATCGAGGCGCTGATCCGGCGCGAACTACGAGGCAACTTTTTCACGGTGGACCTGCCGGCGCTGCGCGCCGCATTCGGCAAGCTGCCGTGGGTGCGCGACGTGAGCTTGCGCCGAACGTGGCCGGATCGGCTCGAGGTCACGCTCGAAGAGCACGTGCCACTCGCGCGGTGGGGCGACGCCGCGCTCGTAAACAATCACGGAGAAGTCTTCAGCGCGGCCCACGGCGGTGATCTTCCGGTGTTCATCGGGCCGCCCGGATCAGCCAAGGAAATGGCGATCCAGTTTCAATACTTCCGTCGCGCCCTGGCTGCGATCGGCAAAGTGCCGCAACAAGTGCAGGTGACGCCGCGCCGCGCGTGGCAGGTGCGGCTGGAAGAAGGGACCACCCTCGAACTCGGACGCGAAGAGGTCGAGACAAGGCTCAACCGCTTCATTTCCGCATATGGGCGGACGCTCGCGCCACTCGCTCGAAAAGTCGATCTCGTGGATCTGCGTTATGCCAATGGATTCGCGGTGCGTATTCCCGAGTTGCGGCACGAAAAGAATGCCCCAAAAGGGCGCAAAGGTTTGGCACAAGGGTAGGCATATGAAGGCAAGGGAGACCAATCGACTGATCGTGGGGCTGGATGTGGGTACTTCCAAGATCGCAGCCATCGTCGCCGAGATCAAGCCTGAAGGGGGAGTCGAGATCATTGGCATGGGAAGCCACCCCTCGCGCGGCCTCAAGAAAGGCGTGGTCGTGAACATCGACACCACGGTCAGCGCCATCCAGCGCGCACTGGAAGAAGCGGAGTTGATGGCCGACTGCAAGATCCGCGAGGTTTATACCGGAATC
>DATFGD010000369.1:0-4468 GCA_035249725.1 Burkholderiales bacterium | reverse complement strand
GCGATACGCCATGCCGGGCAGATTGGCGACCAGCGTCTTAAGCTCCTCCGCCCGAGCGCGTAGCTGTGCGTCATCCCCCGTTTTGTCCCTCAGGTGCTGCGCAAATCCGACGGTGCCTTCGACGTTGCCCGCCTCGTCGATCAGCGCGATGCGGTGCACCTGGAAGCGATGGAGCTTGCCGTTGCTGTCGGGGAGGCACTGCTGCGCTTTGTGTGCGCCGCGCGCGGCGATGATTTCGCTTTCCTGCTGGCGCGCCGTCTCGGCCTGCTCGCGGGTAAAGAGATCGAAATCGGTGCGCCCGATGATCTCGCTCAGGCTGCGCTGAGTCAGCCTCTCGTATGCCTGCCTGTACGCGGGATTGACGGCCACATAGCGACCGGCGATATCCTTCACCCATGCCGGATCCGGCAGAGCATCGAGTAAAGCGCGCGCCAGCGTGCGTCCAATGCTGACGAGGCTTGCGTGCTGGCCCTGCACCGGCAATGCGCCCATTCACCTCCCCTGGTCACGGCGTCGTCGTCCCAGCTATTATGCCCCGCGGACAGTACGCCGCGATAGGGGCACAATTGGCGTCACCCGCTGCTGCCCTACTATGATCAGGACGTCATCTCGCGCAGTCGAAGGAGGATCATGAAACTCTATTACCACCCGGTCTCGACCACCAGCCGCCCGATCATGCTGTTTGCCGCGGAAAGCGGCATCGCGCTCGATTTCGAGCTCGTCGATTTGTTCAAGGGCGAACACCTGGGCGAGGCGTATTGCCGAATCAACCCCAACGGGCAGGTCCCCGTGCTGGAGGACGGTGATTTCCGATTGACGGAAGGCGCGACGATATTGCGCTATCTCGCCGACGCCATCGAATCGCCGGCGTACCCGAAAGACCGGAAGAAACGCGCCCGCGTAAACGAAATGATGGACTGGTTCAACACCGGTCTTTACCGCGATCTCGGCTATGGGCTGGTCTATCCGCAAATCTTCCCGCACCTCAAGCGGGCCGACGAAAAAATCCAGTCGGCAACCATCGCATGGGGACGCGACCGTTCCCGGAAATGGCTGAAGATCCTCGAGGAGAATCTCCTCGGACGGCGGCCGTTTCTCTGCGGCGACGGCATCACGCTCGCCGACTATCTCGGTTCCGCGTACCTCACGGTCGGTGAAGTCATACGGATCGACTACACGCCGTGGCCCAACGTGAAGCGCTGGCTGGACGGCATGAAGGCACGGCCGCATTGGCGGCCGGTGAATGAGGCGTTTTATATGCATCTCGTCGCGCCGTACGCCGGCGCGGCATTCGAAGCACTTTGAACGCGCGCCTCGCGCGCGCTGCGAATGCCACTGCCTAAGCGAGCAGGGGACGATAGCGCACGCGATGCGGCTGGTCGGCGTCGGCGCCCAGGCGCTTACGCCGATCCTCGAGGTAATCGGCGTAGTTACCCTCGAACCAGACCGTCTGGCTGTTGTCCTCGAAGGCGAGAATGTGCGTCGCTACGCGGTCGAGAAACCATCGGTCGTGCGAGATCACCACCGCGCATCCGGCGAAATCGAGCAGTGCCTGCTCCAGCGCACGCAGCGTTTCGACGTCGAGATCGTTGGTCGGTTCATCGAGCAGCAGCACGTTGCCGCCGCTCTTCAGCAGCTTGGCAAGATGAACGCGGTTGCGCTCGCCGCCGGAGAGTTCGCTCACGCGCTTTTGCTGATCCGCCCCTTTGAAGTTGAAGCGCCCGACGTAGCCGCGGCTTGTCGTCGAATAGGTGCCGACCTGAATCACGTCCTGCCCGTCCGAGATCTCTTCCCACACGGTCTTGTCCCGACTGAGCGTATCCCGACTCTGGTCCACGTGAGCGATGCTGACGCTGTCCCCGATACGCAGCTTCCCGCCGTCGGGCCGCTCTTCGCCCACGAGAATGCGGAACAGCGTGGTCTTGCCGGCGCCGTTCGGCCCGATAATGCCGACGATGCCGCCGGGCGGCAGACGAAAAGACAGTCCTTCGAAGAGCAGCTTGTCGCCGAACGACTTGGCGAGCCCGTCCGCCTCAATGACGAGGTTGCCGAGATGCGGTCCCGGCGGAATGTAGATTTCGTTGGTCTCATGGCGCTTCTGCGCGTCTGCAGACGCGAGTTCCTCGTAGCGCGCAAGCCTCGCCTTGCTCTTCGCCTGACGGGCCTTCGGGTTCGCGCGCACCCACTCGAGTTCCGACTGCATGGCCTTGATGCGCGCGGATTCCTGTCGCGCCTCGATCTCCAGCCGCTTTTCCTTCTGTTCCAGCCAGGATGAATAGTTGCCTTCCCAGGGAATGCCGCGGCCGCGATCGAGCTCCAGTATCCAGCCCGCTACGTTATCCAGGAAATAGCGGTCGTGCGTAACGGCGATCACCGTTCCCGGATAGCGCTCGAGGAAGTGCTCGAGCCACTGCACTGAAAGCGCGTCGAGATGATTGGTCGGTTCATCCAGCAGCAGCATATCGGGTTCCGACAGCAATAACCGGCACAGTGCGACGCGCCGCCGTTCGCCACCGGAGATCCGCGTGACGTCCGCGTCCCACGGCGGAAGACGCAGGGCCTCGGCGGCCACTTCGAGCTTGCGGTCGAGTTCCCAGCCGTTCACCGCATCGATCTGTGCCTGCAGCTCGCCTTGTTCTTCGAGCAGCCGGCTCATCTCATCGTCTGCCATCGGTTCGGCAAAGCGGTCGCTGATCGCGTTGAAGCGGCTGATGAGCGCCATGGTTTGGGCGACCCCCTCCTCCACGTTGCCACGCACGTCTTTTGAGGCATCGAGCTGAGGTTCCTGGGGAAGGTAGCCGACCCGCATATTGGGCATCGGTATCGCTTCGCCGATGAAGTCCCGGTCTACGCCTGCCATGATTTTCAGCAGGCTCGATTTACCCGCGCCATTGAGCCCGAGCACGCCGATCTTGGCGCCCGGGAAAAACGACAGGGAAATATCTTCAAGGATGACGCGCTTGGGCGGCACGACCTTGCCGACCCGGCGCATGGTGTAGACGTACTGAGCCATGGTGCTCGTGCAAAAACGGGAGAGGATAGCCGAAACGGATCGACGTTGTCGCCCCGGGTGCGCTCTTCAGCCCATGACGCCCACTGAATTTTTACGCATCGACTCGAATCTAATAACGAGAGACGACCTCTTCGCGGAGAAATTCATGATCCCCAACGTGTTAACCCGCCGCCGCACAGGCTCAGCGGTGATCGCTGGCGCCCTCCTGTTCGCGCTGGCCGCATGCGAACAGAAGGCCTCCCCGGGCGTAGCGCTGATGCGTGCCGACGCCCGACAAACGCCTGCATCGAATTCCGCCCGCGAACCCGGGGTTCCAGACACCACGGCCGTCAGCAGGCTCGTGGCGCAGGCGCGCGTGGCGTCCGACCCCGCCGCTCAGCCGTCCGCGACCCCTGTGGAGCAGCCTGAACGCAAGCCGGCGACGCCGCGAGCGCCCGCCGGCGCCGGAAAACCCTCCGCCGGCCGCCCGGCGAGCGACGCCGAACTGGCTGCACGCGTCAAGACCGCGGTCCTCGCCCAACCGGTATCGGCCCTGATGTTCAATGTCAACGTTTCGAAGGGCGTGGTGACGCTCTCCGGAACAGCCGACAGCAACGAAACCCGCGACAAAGCGGGCCGCGCCGCGGCGGATGTGGCGGGCGTCAAATCGGTCAATAACCGCATCACCGTCCTGGCAGGCTCATGACGGTGCAGTGATCTGGCGTGGCATGGCGCGGGCCGCGTTCCGCTTTCACGACGAACTCGGGGCGTTCCTCGCTTCAGCGCGACGTGAACGCAGCTTCGAACACGACTGCGCGCGCGCAGCGACGCTCAAGCACGCGATCGAGTCCCTCGGCGTGCCGCACACCGAGGTGGGGCGGCTCATTGTGAACAGCGTGCCCGCTACGCTCGCGCGCCTGGTGCGCGCAGGTGATGCGGTGGAAGTCTTTCCCCACCGTCCGATCCACGGCAGCGGCGACGCCAGGCCGGCTTTCGTTGCCGACGCGCATCTGGGCCGACTCGCGCGCTTGCTGCGTATGGTCGGTTTCGACACGCTCTACGACAACCACTACTCCGATACCGTAATCCTTGAAACATCCGCACGCGAGCGGCGCGTCATACTCACGCGCGATCGCGAGCTGCTGAAGTGCCGGGAAGTGCTGCGCGGCGGCTACGTCCACGCGCGCAAACCGGAAGACCAACTCCGTGAAGTGGCCGTCCGCTTCGATCTCAAGCGCCAGGCGCGCTCGTTCACGCTCTGCCTCCACTGCAATCTCGATCTGCAGCCGGTCGATAAAGCCTTCGTGGCAGAGCGCGTCCCGCAACGCATCGCCCTGCAGTATTCGACCTTCAGGCGGTGTGCCGGATGCGAACGCATCTTCTGGCAAGGCACACACTGGGCACGCATGCGTGACATGCTGAACACAGCGCTCGACGTGCCGGCAACGGTCTGCTGATACCCGGCAGCATCATGCC
>DATFGD010000368.1:0-2592 GCA_035249725.1 Burkholderiales bacterium | reverse complement strand
CGGCCCAGAGTGATGCCGCAAAGGATTACCCCAACAAGCCGGTTCGCTTTATCGTGCCCTTCGTGCCCGGCGCGGGCACCGACATGACAGCCCGCGCGATCGCGGCAAAGCTCTCGGAGCGGTGGGGACAGCAAGTCGTCGTGGACAATCGCCCCGGCGCTGCCGGCACGATAGGCGTGGATCTCACGGCGCAGGCGACGCCGGACGGTTACACGATCTGCCTCATCTCGGCATCGCATTCGGTCAATGCAGCCACCAATCCGAAACTGCCCTACGACCTCACGCGTGACCTGCAGGCCGTGTCGCAGGCGACTTCGCTGTTCTACGTGTTGTACGTGAACCCCAAGGTCCCCGCAAAATCGGTGAAAGAGCTGGTCGCGCACGCCAAGGCGAACCCCGGCAAGCTCAACTTCGGCTCTTCCGGCACCGGCGGCCTTCAGCATTTTGCGGGAGAAATGTTCGCGCACCTGGCGGGCGTGAAGATCGTGCACGTGCCGTACAAAGGCGGGGCCGCTGTCATCACCGACGCGCTCGCGGGAAACATACAAATCGGGTTCGGCACGCTGCTCAGCACGCGCGGACATATGAAGGCAGGCCGGTTGCGGCTGCTGGGCGTGAGCACGCGCGCGCGCACGCCGGCGGCCCCGGAATTGCCGACGGTAGCCGAATCCGGCGTGCCGGGCTACGAAGTCGATCAATGGTACGGCGTCATAACGTCCGCGAAGGTGCCCCGCGCGATCGTAGACAAGCTCGCCACCGGCGTTGCCGAAGCGATAAAATCGCCGGAGGTCGCGCAGCGGTTCCAGGCGGAGGGTTCGACGCCCGTCGGTACCCGCCCCGAGCAGTTCAGCGCGCATATCAAGTCCGAGATCGGAAAATGGCGCAAGCTCGTCAAGGACGCCGGTCTCGCGCTCCATTGACGAAGTACGCGGCGCCGGACGTTCCACAGGAGAAATACATGCCACTCGCACTGGACATCGCGCAGCGCGCATGCGCGATGCGTTATGAAGATCTGCCGCCCGCGGCGATTCATTGGGCCAAAGTCGGGCTGCTCGACTACATCGGCGTCACGCTTGCCGGCAGCACCGAACCGGCACCGCGACTCGCCCTGGCAGCGCTCGGCGCGCCGGGTGTGGGTCCCAGCGCGCTGTTTGGAGCGGCCCGCCGCCTGAATGCGCTGGATGCGGCGGTTGTGAACGGTACCGCGTCGCACGCGCTCGACTTCGACGACTGCAACAACACGTTCGGCGGCCATCCGTCGGCGCCGCTGCTGCCCGCATTATTCGCGCTCGCTGATGAACTCGGGGCCACCGGGCGCGAATTCATCCTCGCTTACGTCACCGGTTTCGAGGTCGAAACTAAAATCGCGCTCGGCGTTCATTTCCATCACTACACCAAGGGCTGGCATCCCACTGCGACGCTCGGCACGTTCGGCGCGGCCGCGGCATGCTCGAAGCTGATGGGCCTCGACGAAGCGCGCACGGCGACCGCGCTCGCCATCGCGGCCTCGCTCGCCTCGGGCATCAAGGCGAATTTCGGCACGATGGTCAAACCGCTGCACGTCGGTCACTGCACGCGCAACGGGCTCTACGCCGCGCGGCTCGCGGCCGCGGGGTTCACCGCCAACCCGGATAGCGTCTTCGAGCACAAGCAGGGCTTCTTCAACGTGTTCAACGGCGAGGGCACATACGATGCAGCGCGCGTCCTGGCGCACTGGGCGGCGCCGCTCGATATCGTCGAACCCGGCATCGCGATCAAGCAATATCCCTGCTGCGGCAGCACGCACTCCGCGCTCGACGCCATGCTCGCACTCGTGCGCGAGCACGACTTCAAGGCGAACGACGTGGACCGCATCGACGTCTGGACCCATCCGCGGCGGCTGGAGCACACGAATCGCCCTGAGCCGAAGAGCGCGCTGGATGCAAAATTCAGCGTTCAGTACTGTCTCGCGCGAGCGGCGACCGACCGCCGCATCATGATCGAGCACTTCGAGGGCGAGGCGTACCGCGATCCGGGGGTGCAGAAGCTCCTTGCACGCGTGCGCGCCGCGCCGTACGGCACCGATCGTTTCCCTGCAGATAATCACTTTGGCGCGGAAGTGCAGGTGCATACCCGTGACGGGGCCACGCTGACCGGAAAGGTCGATCAGCCGTTCGGGCGCACTTCCGCCAACCCACTGACCCAGGAACGGCTCAAAGATAAATTCGACAACTGCGCTGCCCGCATCCTCGCCCCCGAGGCCGTGGCTGGAATTTACGCCGCCGTGGAACGCTTCGAAGACCTCAATGACGTGCGCGCGGTCACCGCGCTCGCGTGCAGGGACGCCTCGCCCGCAGAACGCAGCGCCCGCGCCGCCTGAATTTTTCCCGCGCTGCCTGGGCCGAGTCGAATTCCGGCGCAACCCGGGATTCGAGGAGGAAGCTGTACGACTGACCAAGGCCACAAAAGCCCGATGCCCAACTATCGAACTCAAATGAGGACCCAACATGACGAGCAATGAAACGAAGGCGCAGCGCATGCGCGCCATGCTGAAATCCGGGAGAATCGTGGTGTCGCCCGGCGTGTTCGACGGCTACAGCGTGCGCCTCGTCG
>DATFGD010000367.1:0-7483 GCA_035249725.1 Burkholderiales bacterium | reverse complement strand
GTATTCAGATTCTGCCGCACTTCGCCGTTGACGTAGGTCGCAATCTTGAGGTTCTGCGGATCCGGTATCTGGTCCGCGGACACGACATAGGGCCCAAGCGGCGCGAAACCATCGCTCGTCTTGCCGATCAGCCACTGGCTGGTCTTCAACTGCAGGCCGCGCGCCGATAGATCGTTGCCCGTGGCATAGCCGAACACGTAGGACAGCGCTTTGTCTTCGGTCACGTTGGCAGCTTTCCGTCCCATCACGATGACCAGCTCCACTTCGTAGTCGAACTTTTCGTCCGCCTGCGTCGGGAGCTTCACCTTGCTGCGATGTCCCGTCAGCGTGTTGTTGAATTTGCTGAAGAGGATCGGCACCGGCGGGATCGGCATGCCAGCCTCGATCGCGTGCTGCCGGTAGTTGAGCCCGACGCAGACGATTTTTTCCGGGTGCGGCACGGCGGGACCGAACTTCGCGCGCGCTTCCGGGATGAGCACGCTTTTCCCCCGCTTGTCCTCGAGCGCCCTATCGACGAGCTTCTTGAGCGGGGCGCAGTCCGCACCCGCCAGCACGTCGTCGATCGTGAGCGGTGCCTTGATGCGGTAAAGCCTGGATGCGGCCTCCACATCGAGCACGCCGCGTTCGGTTTTCAATCCCAGCCGGTAACCGTTCTTCGTATCTAGCGTCGCGAACGTGAGGCCCGTCGGTTTTGAGGAGTACTGTTTTGAAGCGGTCTTCCTGGTGGTTGCCATCTCTGTCGCCTTCCCTGCGGTGTTGGTTTCGCCCGGTACGCGCCGGTCTTCCAGAACCGAAGCCGGTGGAGCGCGCATGATACCAAACGGCTGTCGGGCAATCACCCGTTGGCGCCCGTTCCGCACTGGCCAACGCTGTCGCTTCGGAGTAAATTTGCCGCCTTGGCGTCGGCAGCGGCCAGCAGGTTGCCGGCCCACTCCATTCTTCTCACCCTCATCGAAAGGGCCGTCCATGATCTACGAAGTGAGAACCTACGATCTCAAGCCGCACTCGCTCCCGGAAGTCGAAAAACGCTTCGGCGAAGCGTACGAGAAGCGCAAGAAGTATTCGGAACTCGCCGCGTTCTGGCACACCGAGATCGGCCCGCTCAACCAGATCATCCACGTGTGGCCGTACAAGGACCTCGAGGAGCGCGCCCGCATTCGCGCGGCCGCGGTGAAGGACGGCGCATGGCCGCCGAAGACCTCGGAATTCATGGTGAACCAGCGCTCGGACATCATGGTGCCGTTCGCGTTCTCGCCCGAGATCAAGCCCGGCAGGCAGGGGCCGTATTTCGAGATGCGGATCTACACCTACGCCTCCGGGGAACTGCCCAAGCTCACGAAGTGCTGGGAGCATGCCCTGCCCGCTCGGCTCGAGTTCGGGCCGGTGACCGCGGTCTGGTATTCGGAGCTGGGCGGCCTCAACAAGTTCATACACATCTGGCCGTACCCGACGCTCGATGCGCGCAATGAAACCCGCAAGAAAGCACAGGCCGCGGGCGCATGGCCGCCGTCAGTCGCAGCCAAGAAAGCGGGATTGGAGGTCTATCACCTGCTCAAGCAGGAGAACAAGATCGTGATGCCGGCGGCGTTTTCGCCGCTGCAATAGGTCAGTGCTCGTAGCGGCGGCGGTGGGTTTCGAGCATTTTCCACCGCACCACCGGCAGATCGAGGATGCTGTCGAGCGGGACCTGATAGGCTTCGGTGGGTTGAAGGAAGTGCACCTCGGCGCCGTTATGTGCGTGGTTGAGCAGTGCCGCGGCCCCGAAGTAGCTCCCGGCGCCGAGCGCTTCCTCATACCCCGCCCCCGTGGTGAGCCGCGCTTCGCCGGAGCGCATCACGATGAGATCGTTTTTCGGCGGCGGCATGGTGCGGTCTTTGTCGAATGACACCGGTTCTGTCGCCCGCACCAGCCGATTGAGCGTCATGCACGAGACGCCATCGGCGAAGAGCCAACTGCTGCGCAGAAATTCCAGCTCGTCGCGCGACTCCACCACCTCCTTGTAGAGCGCGTTGCGCTTGACGAAGTCCAGATACAGATCGCGCGGCAGGCGCATGGCCTGCACGAAGCTCACCGCCCGGTAGGTCTCGTTCGATCGCGTTTCGAGCAGCGACGGGGTCTCGCCGATGATCGAGCCTGCCGACAAAAGATGGCTCCCGGGCACGCCGGTGCGCAGCATCTCCACGGTCCCGCTCAGGATGAGATAAATGTCGGCGACCGGCTGGCCTTCCTTCACCAGGATGACTTCCGGATTCATGACGAGAATCCGGTTGTTCATGAGGTGCCGTATGCGGTGGATCGGCACTTCCGGGAAGTAATCGCGCAGGTAGCCGAAGGCGCGGCGGCGCAGCTCGTCCGATATGCCCTCGATCAGCACGTCCACCGTTCCGAACGGTGCGCCCGATCCGATCGCGCGCTCCTTGTCGGTGAGGCGCCGCGCGGTGTGCGCGAGAATGAGCTTGCCGGACGGGTCGCCGCGAAAGTCGATCGCAGCGCCATGGATGAGGCCCCCGCCGATGTCGATCTTCTTGACGTCCACCCGCTGCGTGTAATCGCGCACCGTCTTGTCGAAACGCGCCTGGCTGATTCCCGCAGGCGCGTCGTCGGGCGCGATCATCTTGCGCATCACGTCGAACGATGCGATGTCGGCAAGGTGCCCGTAACTGCGATATCCGCCCTCCCACATCGCCCGGAAATAAAAGATCGTCGTCTCCACCGGGTGCGGCGACAAAATCGGCTTTACCTCGAGCCCTTCGATGTCGTTCCACTGCTCGAGCTTGAGATCGTGGACATCGAACAGCGCGCTGAAATCCTGCTCGGACAGCCGCATGATGGTTTCGAGCTTCTTCACCACCGACGCGCGCACCATCGGCACCGCGTAGTAGGCGATGCGCCGGTCGCCGCGGATGAGCGAGGTAAGGCCGACGAGATGATCGTCGTGGCAGTGCGTATGGAAAATGCCGTCGATTTCGTTCACGCCGATCCCGAGCGCCGTGAGCGCGTGATCGATGTTGGGCCCCGCGTCGATCAGGTACACGCGCCCCTGAAACAGCACGATGCTGCCCATGGTCGGACGATTCATGTCCCAGCCGTCGCCGTCGCCCGTGTGCACGATGGCGAAGTAATCGCGCTGGAGCAGGTGATTGCCGAGCGTGTAGGGACATTCGTACATTTCACCCGGGGCCAGGTTGAGATCGACTTCGACCCGGTCGTCGCCGTGCGAAATCTCGAAGACGTTGTTCTTTATGCGCCCCACGTACACGCCGTTGCGGATCTCGACGCGCTCGCGCTCGACATAGACCGGCTGCACCAGTTCTTCGCTCGGCCGGATGCGGCCGAAGGCGAAGGCGAGCTTCATCCGCATCAGTTCTTCGGCCTGGGACTTGGTAACGCCCGCCGCGAGCAATTCCTCACGCGTCGTGAGGCCGTAATTGCCGCGGAAGATGTAGGCCATCTGCGCATCGACCTGCCGGCGCGAACCGATAAGAAGCGGCAGCAAGCCGGTGTTGCGCGGATGATCGGGAACGATCAATCCCTGGTTGTACAGCATTTGCAGCACGGGGAATTCAGAACGGCTGCAGACGCGTCCGTTTTGGATTGCAAGGTCCGAGAGCAGGATTGCATTGGGTCCCGTTTCGCAGGCAATGCCATTGATCTCGATCGGGATAATCAGCCCCTTGCGCAGCAAATGTTTGACTGCGTCCTCGGGACAGCCGCAAAGAATGCGCACGTCGGCGCTCGGCACCTCGACCCACAGGATGCCGGTGCTGACCGGTATTTTTCTGATGGCGGCCATGCGGCCTATTGATCCTCGTGCAAATGGTTGACAACCATCGGCACCACAAATGCGCCCGCGGAGGGCGGAGCAGGTTCCGTCGGCCGTGGCCGATGGATGCGACCCCGCAGCGGGATGCAGCGCCGAAGTACTGCCCGCGTGCTTATGTGCGCCTTCACGGTCGCATCCCCACAAGTGGGGCCCCTGCTCCACGTTTCGGCGCACCCTCGCTCGCGCTGCGGGAGAGGGGCGGGGGTGAGGGTAGAGCGTCGTCACCCATTTTTGAGACGCTCATCAGGCGCGGCCCATGGGCGTGTGATGGGTGACAGTTACTGAGTCCGGATGCCGTTTACGGCCTCCGTGCATGGCGCATGCAGCGCCCGTTCTACCCAATTCGTGCAGCCTGAGCAGACCTCTTCCTTCACATGTCGTTGTGGCGCAAATGGTTACCCAGCCGCACATCACTGTCAAGCAACGGATCGGGGGCGGCCCCGTTTGACACACCTCCGACCGTCCGCTACAACCAGCGACATCCAACGAGAGGAGCATCGATCATGCGGGTGGGCTTTATCGGACTGGGAACCATGGGCGGGGCGATGGCGCTCAACGCACAGAAGGGCGGCCACGACCTCGTCGTTCACGACCTGCGCCGGGAAGCGGCCCAGCCGCATCTCAAAGCAGGCGCTGCGTGGGCTGAGGGCGTGCGCGCCGTAGGTGAAGTGGCCGACATCGTGCTCACGTCGCTGCCCGGCCCGCCCGAAGCGGAATCCGTCGGCGAAGAGCTGCTCGCCAGCATGCGCCCCGGCGCGCCCTGGTTCGACCTCAGCACGAACTCGCCGACGGTTGCGCGGCGGTTGCATGCGCGCCTCGCATCGAAAGGCATCCCCATGCTGGATGCGCCGGTGAGCGGCGGCCCGAGCGGCGCAAAATCGGGCAAGCTCGCGCTGCTGGTCGGCGGCGACCGGGCGGTGTTCGACAAGTATCGGCACGTGCTCGACTCGATCGGCGATCAGGTGATCTACATCGGAGCGATCGGCGCGGGTTCGGTTGCCAAGCTCGTGCACAACTGCGCCGGCTATGCGATACAAACCGCGCTGGCGGAAGTGTTCACCATGGGCGTCAAGGCCGGCGTCGATCCGCTGGAACTGTGGGCGGCGGTGCGGCAATGCTCCCTTGGGCGGCAACGTACCTTCGACCGCCTGGGCCGGCAGTTCCTGCAGGGTGTGTTCGAGCCGCCTGACTTCGCGCTCAAGCTCGCGCACAAGGACGTGACGCTCGCCACCGAGCTGGCGCGCGAAATGGGCGTGCCGATGCGCGTTGCAAACCTCACGCACGCCGAGATGACGGAAGCGCTCAATCGCGGCTGGGGAGAACGCGATTCGCGCGTGCCGATGCTGCTGCAGGAGGAGCGCGCCGGAGTCGATATCCAGATACCTGCGGAAAAAATCCGCGCGATTCTGGACCGCGACGGTTAGCAACCTACCGTTCGCCCTGAGCTTGTCGAAGGGCAACGGCCTAAGTGATCGGATCCGTTCATGCTTCGACGGAGCTCAGCACGAACGGATTTTCTGGTCTTTCCTCAGGTTTGTCGCGGGCGGTAGAAGGCAAGCGCGTTCTCGTAGAACACCTTGTTCCACAGCGACTGATCCAAACTTTCTCGAATGAGATCGACGTCGCTCGGCAGGAACGGCCGGCGCGCGCGCTGCGACGGCAGATCGGTTCCGAACATCAGGGAGCCGGGATTCGCATTCGCAAGCTCGCGTAACGCCGAAGGAACGTCGATATCGATCACGCGACCGAAGCCCGTCGCTTTGATCTTCATCCCCTTCTCCGCCAGCTTGAGCAGCGTCGGAAAACCCGCCTGCGACAAACCGAGGTGGGCGATGCTCAACGCCGGCAGCGTTGCAAGCATTATACGGATCGGCTCAAGGTCGCGCGCATCGGCGTAGAGTTCCGCGTGCCAGCCGACGAGATCGTGCACACGGCGCGCAAGCCGGTCGAGTTCGTCAATGCTGGCCGAACCGCCGCGCACGAGATTGAAGCGCACGCCGCGCACGCCGGCGGCGTCGAGACGCCGGATTTCATCATCTGAGGCGCTCGCGGGAATCTGGACGACGCCGACGAAGGTCGGACCAAATGCCGCCAGCGCGTCGAGCATGAATGCGGTATCGAATCCCTGAAACGATCCGGATACGACGCAGCCACCGGTGATGCCGAGCGCGCGCGTGCGCTCACGATACGCATCGACCGGAAACGAGGGCGGCATGAAACCCTGGTTTTCCCGCACTGGAAAGCGGAAATCGATGATGTGGAAATGCGTGTCGAACAAGCATGCCTCCGTAGCGGTATGACTCACCGTTATTAGACCGGCGCGCGTCGCGTGCAGCAAGCGGTTTTCACATGGCGGACGTTACGACCTGCAGGCGCGATGGCATATAATCAGCCGACCCTGCAATCCGGTACCGGTTCATCCCCATGCAGATCAAGTTCACGCTCAATGGCGATCCGGTGGACATCGCCCTCAAGACCAATGACCGCCTTTTGATCGACGTGCTGCGCGAAGAACTCGGCTTGACCGGCACCAAGCACGGCTGCGGCATCGGTGCGTGCGGCATCTGCACCGTGATCGTGGACGGCGCGCCGATCGCATCGTGTCTGCAGCTCGCCGCTTTGTGCGACGGTGCAGAGGTTCGAACGATCGAGGGACTCGCGAGCGCCGCCACGCTCCACGCCGTGCAACGGGCATTCGTCAACAAGTCGGCACTCCAGTGCGGGATCTGCATTCCCGGTCACGTCATGGCGGCGTGTGCGCTGCTCGATAAGAATCCGCGTCCGAGCGAAGAAGAAATCCGCGCGAGCATCGACAGCGTCTACTGCCGCTGCACGGGCTACGTCCGCATCGCGGACGCCTACAAGGAAGCCATCGCACTCGCGCGCGAGGCTTCGCAAGCATGAGCCCGCGCGATCCGCGTCTCGGTCCCGGCAGCCTGCTCGTCGTGGGCAAGAACGTGCCGCGCAACGATGCCGTGCCGAAAGTGACCGGCGCCGCACAGTATGTCGCGGACATCCATCTGCCCGGCATGCTGCATGCGGCGGTGCTGCGCAGCCCGCATCCCCACGCACGCATCCTCTCCATCGACGTCACCGCCGCCGCTGCGATGCCGGGCGTGAAGGCGGTGGCGACGGGCGCGGACACGGCAAAGCGCAAGTGGGGCGCATTCCGTCCCGATCTCTATCCGCTCGCGATCGACAAGGTCCGCTATGTGGGTGATGAAGTTGCAGCGGTCGCCGCGGTGGACGCGGCAACGGCCCGCGCGGCGGTCGATCGCATCGTGGTCGAGTATGAGGTTCTGCCCGCGGTGCTTTCGCTGGACGCAGCGCTCGCACCCGGCGCGCCGCACGTGCACGACGATGCGCCCGGGAACGTCGCGCACCAGTTCAGTTTTGAACGCGGCGAAGTCGATGCCGCATTCAAGGCGAGCGATATCGTAGTGGAAGGGACGTGGGAAAGCGCGCGCCAGTGGCACACCGCGCTCGAAACCATCGGTTGCGTCGCGAGCTGGAGCGAAGGGCGCGTCACGATGTGGTGCAACACGCAGACCGCCTTTCTCGCACGCGGCCGCTATGCCACTGCGCTCGGCGTGCCGGAGTCGCAGGTGCGCGTCATCCAGACCGAAGTGGGCGGGGGCTTCGGCGGCAAGTCGGGCGACG
>DATFGD010000366.1:0-5889 GCA_035249725.1 Burkholderiales bacterium | reverse complement strand
GATCTCATACGTTTTCGGCGACATCCTGACCGAAGTCTATGGTTACGCGCGTGCGCGGAAAGTGATCTGGGCCGGCTTCGCCGGGCTCGCGTTCGCCTCGTTCATGGCGGCAGTCATCGTCGCGCTGCCTCCCGCTCCGTTCTGGCAGAACCAGGTCGCCTATGAGATCGCGTTCGGCTCGGCGCCGCGGATCGTCGCCGCTTCGATGGTCGCCTACTTCTGCGGCGAGTTCGTGAATTCGTTCGTGCTGGCGAAGATGAAGCTCATCACGCAGGGGCGTTGGCTGTGGACCCGCACGATAGGCTCGACGATTGCCGGCGAAGCCGTGGATTCGGCGCTCTTCTATCCCCTCGCCTTCTACGGCAGCGGCATCATACCGGACGATAAACTGCCTATCGTCATGCTGGCGCAGTTCGTTGCCAAGGTTGCGGTGGAAGTCGTGCTGACGCCGGTGACTTACAAAATCGTCGGGGTGCTGAAACGCGCCGAGAACGAGGACTATTACGACCGCGACACCAACTTCAATCCCTTCACGCTGAAAGCCTAGGACAGTTCCTCATACCGGCGTTGGTTCGCAATCCAGCCCTAGCCCTTGACGCAGACGACCTGCTTCAGCGTATGCACGACTTCCACCAGATCGCTCTGATTCGCCATCACTTCTTCTATCGGCTTGTAAGCCCCGGGAATCTCATCGATCACGCCCTTGTCCTTGCGGCATAGCACGCCGGCGGTCTGCTCCACCACGTCTCTGGCCGTGAACGCCTTGTTCGCCGCCGAACGACTCATGCGCCGGCCGGCGCCGTGCGCGCAGGACTGAAAGCTCTCCTTCGCGCCTTTGCCACGCACGATATACGACCGCGCGCCCATGCTGCCCGGGATGATGCCGAGGTCGCCGGCCCGCGCGCGGATCGCGCCTTTGCGCGTGACCCATACGTCGCGACCGTAGTGATGCTCGCGCTCGACGTAGTTATGATGACAGTTCACGACCTCGCTCGTCACTTCGAACGGCGGCAGATGCCGTTCCAGTGCGGCGAGGACAAGGTCCATCATCGCGTGCCGGTTGCGGGCGGCGTAGCTCTGCGCCCAATGAACCGCTTCCACGTAATCGCCGAAGTACTGCGCGCCTTCCTTGAAGTAGGCGAGATCCCGGTCCGGCAACTGAACCTGCTGGCGTTCCATGTCGCGCCGCGCAAGCTCGATGAAATAGGTACCGATCGCGTTGCCGATGCCGCGGCTGCCCGAATGCAGCATGACCCAGACGTGTTGCGCTTCGTCGAGGCACACTTCGATGAAATGATTGCCGCCGCCGAGCGTACCCATCTGGTACACCCAGTTGCGGGTTCGCGGGAAGCGCTTTTCCACCGCCGGGTGCTTCTCCAGGATGCGCCGCACGCCTCGCTCCAACGGCCGCGCGGCTTCTGACAATTCTCGGCCTTCCTTGTGCTGATCGTGCCCGACCGGCACGTCGCGCGTGATCTGGTCGAACACCCGCTTCAACGCCTTCTCGTTGAGCACATTTGCAGAGAGCGACGTGCGCGACGCGATCATGCCGCAACCGATGTCAACGCCGACTGCCGCCGGGATGATGGCGCGATCCGTTGCGATGACCGAGCCCACCGTGGCGCCGATACCCGCGTGCACGTCAGGCATTGCCGCGACGTGGTGATACACGACCGGCAGGCGGGAAAGGTTGATGAGCTGCTCGCGCGCGCCCGCCTCGATCTGGTCGGTATAGATCTTGACGGGAACGCGCCCCTGCTCGATGACCTGTTTGACCGGCATATCAGAAGTAGGTACGCACCAGTGCGAATAGGCCCGCACCGATAAGCCCGCCGAAGACCAAAAGCTGCATGGCATAGCTCAGCCATGCCTGTTCGACCGACTCGCCGGCACGCTGGAGGTTATGGCAGTAGACGATGTAGGGCGAGGTGAAACCGAAAAAAGGCGCCCGTTCCCACCGCAGATCGACCACCACTTTCGCCGCCAGCGCGCACGCGAAAATCAGCAGCGCGAACGGGGTCGCAACCTTGCTGAAGCCCAGCATGACGCCAATGACGGCAGCGAAAATCATGTCGTCCATCCCATGAAACCAACTTGCCATAATGATAGCCGACATCCTGTTTTTGACAGTTCCCTGCTGGAGAATTCACGAACCGTAGGCCGATTCGCGCACGGGCTTGCTTTCCCGCAGGAACAACGCCGCCGTAACGCCGCAGTATGATGGCGACGAACGAGGTGCGACATGCAGACACAAACGGTTCGTTATCGGTCCACGCGTACGCTGTTCGGGCGGCCGCTCGTCGCAGTCGCGTTCGGCCCAGACTTCACAAAACGGGAACGCCGTGGACACGCCCGGGGCATCATCGCGGTCGGCGATGTAGCCACCGGCTGGATCGCGGTGGGGGCGATGGCGCGCGGCTTTGTGGCGGTGGGCGGGCTCGCTTTCGGCGGCATTGCGCTCGGCGGACTGTCCGTCGGTCTGGTCGGTATCTCCGGCGTTGCATTCGGCGCCCTCGCAGTGGGCGGTTTGGCGATGGGCGGCATTGCGCTGGGTGGATTGGCGCTCGGCGTCATCGCTGTAGGCGGCGTGGCGGTCGGCACGATGGCCTTTGGCGGCCTGGCGATCGGCGAGCATGTCGTGTCGAGCGTGTACCAGGATCCTGTCGCGCTCGAGTTCTTCAAGGGGTGGCTGCCGTGGCTGCAACGCTGACGCTGCGATGATTCGAAGCTCGAACTACGCGCTGAAAGTAGGAGACGCGGTTGCCCGCCATCAAGCTCAGATTCGTGGATTTCGTCCCGCCGGCTTTTCTTCAAGCGGCGCTTGCGGCGTGGACCATGGCCTTCATCGGCCTGCTACGACAACTCGCGCCAGGCCTGCGTGGGCACGCGGTGGCGGCGTAACTGGTCGGGGTGAGAGGATTCGAACCTCCGACATCTTGCTCCCAAAGCAAGCACTCTACCAGGCTGAGCTACACCCCGAGTCGCCGCGCAGCTTCGAATAACGGATTTTACCGCAAGCCCGCCGCGCCCACTCGTCTGGATAAGCGTTTCGCCGGCGCCCGCTTGTCGAGCGCTTCGCGTTGCGACCAACCACGCATCTCGGGTTCCCTGCTGAGCACACTCTCGTCTCGGCATGACGCGACCATACGCTACAATGCCCGCTTTTTTCGAAGCGCTGACGAATCGTGGTGAAGTCCAATTGGCGGACCCCCGCTGTCGTGCTCGCGTGCGGCGGCGTCATCCTCACGCTTTCGCTCGGCGTGCGCCACAACTTCGGTCTTTACCTGCAGCCCATGACGATGGACCTCGGAATGGGCCGGGAAACTTTTGCAGTCGCGATCGCGCTGCAGAATCTCGTCTATGGGTTCGCACAGCCCTTCACCGGCATGATCGCGGACAAGCTGGGCGCCGCGCGCGTACTGATCGGCGGCACGCTGCTCTACGCGCTGGGACTCGTGCTGATGTCAATGGCAAACACCGCCTGGGAGCTGAACCTGAGCGCCGGTTTGCTGATCGGTGTCGGCCTCGCCTGCAGCGGTTTCAGCATCGTCTACGGGGTCATCGGGCGCGCTTTCCCGCCAGAGAAACGCACGGTTGCGCTGGGCATCGCCGGAGCCGCCGGATCGTTCGGCCAGTTCGTGATGCTGCCTTACGGACAGGTGCTCATCAATGCCATGGGCTGGCACACCGCACTCGTGATCCTCGCTGCGACCGTGCTGCTGGTCGTACCGCTTTCCAGCGCGCTCGTCGAGGATAAGCAGGCGCAAGCTCACCAGTTTCACAAACAGTCGATCCGCGAAGCGCTGCGCGAGGCGTGCGGCCACCGCGGTTACGTGCTGCTTTGCCTGGGGTACACGGTGTGCGGTTTCCAGCTTATGTTCATTTCCGTCCACTTCCCCGCCTACCTGCTCGACCAGCGCATGACCCCGGAGACCGGCATGATGGCGCTCGCGCTGATCGGATTGTTCAACGTGTTCGGCAGTTACGTGTGGGGCTGGCTCGGCGGCCGCTACGCAAAAAAATACCTGCTCTCGCTGCTGTACTTCACGCGCGCGGCGCTGGTCGCGGTCTTCATCGCAATGCCGCTCTCGCCGCTATCCATCTATCTTTTTGCCGCGATCATCGGGTTCCTGTGGCTCGGCACCGTGCCGCTCACGAGCGGGCTCATCGCACACGTCTTCGGCGTCAAGTACCTAGCAACACTGAGCGGGATCGCGTTCCTCTTTCACCAGATCGGAAGCTCGATCGGAATCTGGCTTGCGGGCTATCTCTTCGACGCCACCGGCTCCTACGGTCTCATGTGGCTGCTCATCATCGCGATGGGCATCGTCGCTGCGCTCGTTAATCTGCCGATCGACGATCGGCAGATCGTGCGGCCCGCCATCAAGCCCGCCTGAACCGCGGTTTATATTTCTTCTTCGCGCGCTGCCTCGCTCAACAGCCACTCCCTGAATGCCGAGACCGCGGGACGCGTCATGGCGGTATCTGTGCATACCAGGTAATAGGCGGACTGAATCGGCACGCGCAGCGGAAAGGGCGTAATGAGCCGTGCCGCGTGGAGATCACCCGCCGCGAGCACCGGCATCGTCGCCAGCACGCCGGTGCCTTCGATCGCTGCTTCGAATGCCAGCACGGCGTGGCTGAAGTGCGGCCCGCGTTGTGTGTCCACGCCGTTCACACCTGCCGCCTTGAGCCAGACCTCCCAGAACGATTCGCCGTCGTAGAGATCCCCGGTGTCGTCGTGCAGGAGCATGTGATGGCGCAGGTCTTCCGGATGCGTAAGCGGAGACTGGCCGGTGATCAGCCGCGGACTGCAGATTGGCGTGACCGTAAGCGGGAGCAGTTTATCGACGTGGAAGCTGGGATAGTCGCCGCGTCCATAGAGGATCGCGATATCGGAGTCGGCGAGCCAGGCGTCGATCGTAGCCCGCTCGGCCACTGTGCCCTTGCCGCCTTCGCTGACTTGCCGCATGCGGGCGGAGACCCGCACGTCCACTTCGGGATGTGCTTCGAAAAAACGGTGCAGGCGCGGCATCAGCCAACGCGCCGCGAACGACGGCGCGGCGCTCACTGTAAAGGCGCCCGTGCCCTTCTGAGCGCGCAGCACCTCAACCGCTTTGATGAGGCAGTCAAAGCCCTCTCGCAGTTTGGGCAGGCAGGCGCGGGCCGCGTCCGTCAGTTCAAGCGCACGGTTATAGCGGTGAAAGAGCTGCACCCCCAAGTATTCCTCGAGGGTGCGGATTTGATGACTTACCGCGGCCGGCGTCACGTTGAGTTCGGCTGCGGCGCGCTTCACGCTCAGATGGCGGGCGGCGGCTTCAAAGGCCTTGAGCGCATTCAGGGGGGGCAGTCGCATTGTTTAGTTAATTTTTCTATCCCGACAAATGATAATATATCAGCTGCTGCGATGCAACATTCTAGCTTTCCAATGATCTATAATTGCATCGAAGTTACACCGGGCCTAGGGATATCCGGATTTCGGATTAGTTTTCCGTGTGGTTCGGATTATAGGAGCGTGAACATGAGAAACGAAATCGACGTCAAAATTGGTTCAACTATTTATGAGCGTATCAACGCCGCCTGCCTGTCGGAGACCGAGCGTCGCGCCGCCCTCGTTGCGATGCGGGACGCCGAAACAATCGCGGATGCGATCGTATGGGTCACCAGGAAGATTGAGCAGTTAAGCGAGCGTTTGTTCCTCAAACTGAGCCCGAAGCACTAAGCACAGGCCTAGCGACAAGCTCTGGCCGAACAAGGACTCCTCCAGACCGGGACCCCTCCTCCTTCCCCGGTCCCGGTTGCTCATGAGGCGACCGGCTCGACGCGGCGGCACATGCGCCGCGTCTTTTTATGTACAGGCGACAAACATTGCCGCATATCAGTGACGCG
>DATFGD010000365.1:0-3234 GCA_035249725.1 Burkholderiales bacterium | reverse complement strand
CTTCATCGTGACGCCGGCTTCGCAGAACGTCTATCGCGAAGCCGCGCGCCGCGGCATTGTGAACATACTCGCCGAGGCGGGCGCCGTGGTCACGCCCGCGACGTGCGGCGCGTGCGGCGGCGGACACATGGGGGTATTGGGGCCGAACGAGACCTGCATCACGGCGACGACCCGTAACTTCAAGGGCCGCATGGGCGATCCGAGCGCGCGCATCTATATGG
Source organism: Burkholderiales bacterium (assembly GCA_035249725.1). Lineage (GTDB taxonomy): Bacteria > Pseudomonadota > Gammaproteobacteria > Burkholderiales > SG8-41 > DSOT01. The sequence continues at coordinate 3,013 of DATFGD010000365.1, read as the reverse complement.
GATCGCCGGCGACGGTCGCCGCGTCCGCGATCCGCGGTGTGATCGCCGACCCGCGCGAATTCCTGAACTAGCCGCCAAGACGCCAAGGCCGCCAAAAGATGCAGAAGGCAAACAGATACCGAAAATTTCGTCGAAAACCACGATTGCTATACTGCATGAACGTAGCCATTGCTATTGGCAGCTTGATGATTCCTTTTCTATCTGGTTTGCTTTTTCTTGGCGCGCTTGGCGTCTTGGCGGCTCGACTATGAAATTAACGGCCCGAGTCTGGAAGTTCGGCGACAACATCAACACCGATCTCATCCTGCCCATCCAGGCGTTCTACCTTACGCCGCAGGAACAAGCGCGCTTCGTCTTTCGTGCGAATCGGCCCGGCTGGGTGGATCTCGTCCAGGCTGGAGACATCCTCGTCGGCGGCAAGAACTTCGGCATGGGATCGAGCCGCCCCGCGGCGCGCTCGCTCAAGAACCTCGGCCTCGGGTGCCTCATCGCAGAGTCCATCAACGGGCTATTCTTCCGGAATTGCGTGAACTTCGCTTTTCCCGCTATGGAGTGCCGCGGCGTGTTCGACACGTTTTCCGAGGGCGACATCGCTGAAGTCGATTTTGAGGCGTGCCGCGTACGCAACCTCACCGGGGGAAAGATGCTGACTGCGGTCGGTCTGCCGCCCGAGCTTCTCGATCTCATCAAAGCCGGCGGCATTTATCCCCTGCTGGAAAAGGAAGGCCTGATCGCGCCTCGAGCGCAGCAGCAGCCCTGAGCGCCGGAACCCGGTCGCCGCGACGATGTCGAAATTCGTCTTGCGTCATACGATTTCGGAGGCGATATGTCGACCGAACTGAGTACACAGTTCCAGGGCACTGTTCCCGTTCAGAAGATGGTCATCGGTTTCGTCGCGGGTTTCCTCGCGGTGTTGCTTTTCCACCAGCCCGTCCTTTACGTTTTGACCGCACTGGGACTTGCCAAAGCCACGACTTATGCGATGCAGGCCACCGCGCCGTTTGGCGTGCCGCAGGTCCTGTCCTATTCGTTTTGGGGCGGGATTTGGGGGATACTCTTTGCGCTGATCGAGTCCCGCATTCCGCGCGGCGCCAGTTACTGGTTCTACGCGTTTCTGTTCGGGGCGATCTTCCCGACGCTGGTTGCGTGGTTTGTCGTTGCGCCCCTCAAGGGCCAGCCCGTTGCAGCCGGATGGCAGCCGGCCGGCATGATGGTCGGACCCATCATCAACGGTGCGTGGGGAGTCGGAACGGCGCTGTTGCTCGTGCTCGGAATGGGCATGACGCGCAATACGCGTTCAACCTGACGCGCGCTACTCGAGCCGGCTTGATCCCGCGGCTTCGGCCAGCGCGAACGCCTGCGTGCCGCCGCCCACCGCGCCCGAGTAGCGTGAAAAGAAAAGATAGCCGGCGCACGGCGCGCTAAGCGTTTCCAGTACGTTGTAGCTGTAGAGATCGATCACTTCTCCGAGGACCGTGCCCGCTTCGATGAGCGTTCCTAGATCCTCGGGCCGCTCGTAGTTCGAGACCAGATAACCGCTGTGCTTCGGACGGATTTCGCGGCGCGCCTTGAGATCGAAGTGCACCTGCCGCGGTGGTTTCACTGCGCCCGCGATCATCCCCAGATGACACATCATGCCGGCGAGTCCGTTCTGCATCGTCTCGATGTAGTGACGCGTGTGACCGGGGCCGAGGTATGAGCCGCCGACTTCGGGATTGACGGCGGGCACGCCGCGGCTGTTGAGATAATGTGCCGCAGCGCCGGCGAACTCGTTCGCGTGCACGAACGGCGCGCCGAACGCGCGGGCGAGCGCGAGATTTTTCCGCTTCAAGTCTTCCGGCGTCTTCGCGTTGTAATCGACGCGCGCCTGGAGCCGTCCTCCGCTGCCGCCTGAATGAAAGTCGATCAGCGCGTCCACGTGATGCAGCACATGTTCGGTGATCGTGGCCGCGATCATCTGCGTCGTATTGCCGCGCGGGTTGCCGGGATAGACTTCGTGCAGATCCGTGCGGCCATGCTGCTCCGGCGTCTGACGCCCGAAGTTCGCGGTCGCCATGGGATTCGCGACCGCCACGATGACGAGCCGGCCGTGGAGATTTGCGGTGTCGAGCCCATTGATATAGCGGCGGATCGCGATCGTCGGCAGGAATTCATCGCCGTGCGTGTTGGTCACGATGCCGAACACCGGACCGGGGTGACGCCCGGTCACGACATGCAGCGGCACGCACAGCATCGCGCCGTTCAGCATGGTGGTCACTTCGAGGCGCGTGAAGAACCGGCCTTCCTTCTGGCTCGCCCAGAGCGGTGATGTTTTTTCAGACAATGCGAACTCCTGATGTAGTTTGCGTCAGTATCCTCATCCCGGACAATGATCCGGGATCCAGCATAGATCCCGGCTGCTTGCTGGAATGACGGAGATGGTCGTCAATCCGGCATAAAGGTCTCCGCCGTACGCAAGTGACACGCAACAAAATGCCCGGTACGGATTTCCTTCATCGCGGGCTCTTCGCTGCGGCATCGCTGCATCGTATACGGGCACCGAGTATGGAAGCGACAGCCCGAAGGCGGAGTGATAGGGCTCGGTACGTCGCCGGAGAGGATGACGCGTTTTCTTTGGACCCGTGGATCCGGCACCGGCACCGCGGACAGCAAAGCCTCGGTATAGGGATGTTGCGGATGGGTGAAGAGCGAGCGCTTATCGGTCAGCTCGACGATCTTCCCGAGGTACATGACCGCAACGCGGTGGCTGATGTGCTCGACCACCGCCAGATCGTGAGCCACGAACAGGTACGACAACCGGAGTTCGTCCTGCAAACGCATCAACAGGTTGATGACCTGCGCCTGTACCGAAACGTCGAGCGCCGAAACCGGCTCATCGCACACGATCAGTTTTGGCCGCGGCGCAAGCGCGCGGGCGATGCCGAGCCGCTGGCGCTGGCCGCCGGAGAATTCGTGCGGGTACTTCTCCATCTGCGCGGTATGCAGGCCGACGCGCTGGAACAGCTCGGCGACC
>DATFGD010000364.1:0-2419 GCA_035249725.1 Burkholderiales bacterium | reverse complement strand
GCAGCGCGCGTGCCCGCCACCGCATCGACATACCGGCGCGTAGTCGTCGCCACCGCCGAGAGGAGTTGCAGAAAGTTGAGCGCGGTGCGTTCCGCGGTCAACAGCGCCCGGCTCGGACCGGTTAACGAACAGATCACCGTTCCGGGCGCCGCGCAGGCCCCTTCCGCGATGTGCCAGTTCACACGGGCGCGGCGATCGAGCTGGCTATAGCAGGCTTCGAACCATGCCTGCCCGCAAAGCACGGCATCGCCACGGGATACCACGTTGGCGGACGCTGTGCTGTCGGCAGACGTCAGGAGCGCCGTCAGATCGCCGCTGCCCACATCTTCAGCGAGTGCGGCGCGTACATTGCGCTCGATTTCTGCTGTCAGGTCCAACGATTTCCTCTATATTCGGAGAGGCCGATTCTAACGCCAAACACCGCAGGGAGGCGCGTATGGAGGGCATGGTCGCCGTAGTCTCGTATGGTCTGGGAACGGTACTCGGCTTCGCTTTGATCGGCTGGCTGATCGTCGCGATCGTCCATGACGTCACGCAGAAGAAGCATACCGTTCTGCGCAACTTTCCTGTGGTTGGCCGGCTGCGCTTCTTCTTCGAAAATCTGGGTGAATACTTTCGCCAGTACTTCTTCGCCGGTGATCGCGACGAAATGCCGTTCAACCGCGCGACGCGCGGCTGGGTGTACAAAGAGGCGAAGAACGAAGGGGGCATCATCGGTTTCGGTTCGACCAATGATTTGCGCGAGCCCGGCTCCATCCTGTTCGTGAACCATCCCTTCCCAGTTCTGGAAGAGGACCGCTTGCCCACACCGTCGATCGTGATCGGAGAAGGCTATTGCCGACAGCCCTTCGACGCGCGCTCCATCACCAATATCAGCGGCATGAGTTTCGGCGCCATTTCCGCACCGGCTGTGCGTGCCTTGTCGCGTGGCGCAGCTGCGGCAGGCTGCTGGATGGATACGGGCGAGGGCGGACTTTCACCCTATCACCTGGAAGGCGGCTGCGATGTGATCATGCAGATCGGCACGGCCAAGTATGGCATCCGCGATCTGGACGGCCGTTTCTCTGCAGAAAAGGCGCGGGAACTCGCGAGCGTGGTGAAAGCGTTCGAAATCAAGCTGTCCCAGGGTGCGAAGCCGGGCAAGGGCGGCGTCCTGCCGGGCAGTAAAGTGACCGAGGAGATCGCGCGCATTCGGGGCATTCCCGTGGGGCACGACTCGATCAGCCCGAACCGCCATCGCGACATTGCCGATATCGATCAACTTCTCGATCAGGTCGCCTATCTGCGCGATCTCACCGGACGGCCGGTGGGCGTCAAGACCGCGATCGGCGGCTGGGATTTCATCAACGGCTTGTGCGACGCGGTGCTGCGTCGCGGTCGCGAGTGGGCGCCCGATTTTCTCGCCGTGGACGGCGCGGAAGGCGGAAGCGGCGCCGCCCCGCAGACCTTGATGGACCACATGGCACTGCCGATTGCCGAAGCGCTGCCGCGTGTCGTCGATTCGCTTCTGCAAGCCGATCTGAAAAACCGCATCCGCGTCGTTGCCGCGGGGCGGCTCGTCACTTCGGCCCGGGCGGCGTGGGCGCTGTGTGTCGGCGCCGATTTCGTCAACACCGAGCGCGGGTTCATGTTTGCGCTGGGATGCATCCAGGCGCTGCGTTGCCATACCAATACCTGTCCGACCGGCGTCACTACACACAACCGAAGACTGCAGCGAGGGCTGGTCGTGGAAGAAAAATATCGGCGGGTAGAGAATTACTGCCGCAACATGAACAAGGAGATCGATATGCTCGCGCACTCGTGCGGCTGTCGCCATGCGCGGGAGTTGAAGCGCGAGCACGTGCGCATCGTTCAGTCAGCGAATCAGAGCATCGCGCTCAACATGTTGTATCCCTACCCGGTGATGGGCTCGCGCGAGGCGTCGAAGCCGGTGGCGAGCGCGGCTGCGTGAAGGCGCGCGAGCCCGAATGAACGCCGGGCGCAGCGCGGCGGTCCATCATCGTTTGAGAATCGCCCCGGCGACCCAATGGCAAATACCCGATACTTGAAAAAGGATTTCATTGCCCAATATGCAGGGTAGTGAGGTCTTGCGAGATTTTTTATGCGATTCGATAAATTCACCACGAAGTTCCAGCAGGCCTTTGCCGATGCGCAAAGCGTGGCGGTCGGGAACGATAATCCGTACATCGAGCCGCAGCACCTGCTCTATGCGCTGCTGAATCAGCAGGACGGCACCACGGCCTCGCTCCTGGGCCGCGCGGGCGTCAACGTGCAGGGTCTGCGCGGAGCGCTCAAGAGTGCGGTCGACCGGATGCCGAAAGTGGAAGGCACCGGCGGCGAGGTCAATGTATCGCGCGAGCTGGCCAACCTGCTCAACGTCACGGATCGGGAAGCCCAGAAGCGAGGGGATCAGTACATC
>DATFGD010000363.1:0-2117 GCA_035249725.1 Burkholderiales bacterium | reverse complement strand
ATCGGAAAGCGCTTGAGGTAACTCAACGACGAATAGCCGGTGCCGAAATCGTCGATCGCGATCGCGGACCCCATTTCCTTCAGGCGCTCGAGGATGACGGCGGCGCGCTGCGGGTCGTGCATAACCATGCTTTCGGTGACTTCGAGTTCCAGCGCCTCGGCTTCGAGTCCGGTCTCCTGCAGCGCGGCCTGGATGCGCTCGGTCAGCTCCGGCTGCATGAACTGGCGTGCCGAGAGGTTGACGGCCACGCGATGGGGCGCGAGCCCGCTGTGCCGCCAGTCCATCATCTGCTGGCAGGCCTTGCGCAGCACCCAGTTTCCGAGCGGATCGATCAGCCCGGTCTTTTCCGCGATGCCGATGAACTGGCCCGGCATGATGCGCCCGAGGTTGGGATGGTTCCAGCGCACCAGCGCTTCGACACCCATCACCTTCCCGGTTATGAGGTCGATGCGCGGCTGATATTCCAGAACCAATTCCTCGCGCTCGATCGCCAGCCTCAAGCTGCTCGCCATCATCAGGATCTCGAGCGCCTGCGCATTCATTTCGGCCGAGAAGAACTGGTAATTGTTCCGGCCCTGCTCCTTCGCGGCGTACATGGCGGCATCGGCATTCTGTATGAGGGTCGCCGCGTTCTGACCGTCGTCCGGAAACCAGCTTATGCCGAGACTCGCGGAGACGAAGATTTCGTGCCCGGCGATCGTGAAGGAGGCGGTCAGCCGGTCGAGGATCTTCTTTGCAATCAGCGCGACGTCACCGGAGTCGCCCACTTCGTTCAACAGCACGATGAATTCATCACCGCCGAGGCGGCCGACGACGTCCGTCTTGCGCACGCACTCCACGAGCCGCCCGCCCGCCTGTTTCAGGAGATCGTCGCCGTAGGCGTGGCCCAGCGAATCGTTGACGGTTTTGAAGTGGTCGAGGTCGATGAAGATGACCGCAGCCTTGGTGTTCTTGCGCCCGGCCAGCATGAGCGTTTCTTCGCAGCGCTGCTGGAAGAGCGTGCGGTTGACAAGACCGGTCAGCGGATCGTGATGCGCGAGGAACTGCAGGCGCAGTTCGTCTTCCTTTTGTTTGGTGACATCGGAGAACAGTACGATGAAATTGACGAGCCGGCCCACCTCGTCTTTCACGGCCGTGACGCTGCATTGTTCGAGATACCGGTCGCCGCTCTTGCTGCGGCTCCACAATTCGCCTCTCCAGTGCCCCTCGTCGACCACGGTGCGCAGGATCTCGGCGCGCCGGGCACGCGATTCGTCGTCGCCGAGCAGCATGTCCGGCGTGGTGCCCATGACCTCATCGGCCTCGTATCCGGTGATCCGCGTAAAGGCCTTGTTGACTGAAATGATGCGCTCGTCCGCATCGCAGATCATCACGCCTTCCGCGGCGTTCTCCAGCGCGTTGGCCGCGACGTGCAGCTGCTCACCGGTCTTCTTGTGGCTGAGTATCTCCTTTACAAGGGCGGTGTTCATGTCCTGCAGCGTCACGGTACGCTTCGCTACCCGGCTCTCGACCTCGTGTTGCAGTTCGTTGACGGTGCCGACCACCCCATTGAACGCAGTCGCAATCCGGGCCAGTTCGTCTTTTCCCTGTACCGGGAGCTGCGGCATTGGAGTGGCGCCGCCCGCAATGGCAGCCGCTCTCGCGCTCAGCTCAGCGAGCCCTCGGTTGAGGCGCGCGCCATAGAGCCGCGCGAACCGCAGCGCAACGATCAGCAGGATGCCTGCTGCGGCGGCATAACACGTGAGGAGCCAGAGCAGGGGCGCAAGCACGTCGTCTCGATCGCCCACAATCTCGAGCCGCAGCTGTCCCGGAAAGGCCGCGATGTCGAGCGCGATGGGCTGCGTCGCCTGCACCGGCTGGGCCAACGGCCGCAAGCGCAGTTCCGCCAGGACCTCGCCGCGGTCCGACACCAGGCGCTTGTTGTAGTCGTCGAAAACCATGGACACCGCTTTGCGGAAGATCTCCTCGACGGGCGCCCGTAGCACGAGTATGCCGCCCCCGCTTGCGCCGGAAGCGCCCGGCACCGGCCGCACGATAATGAGAAAGCGCTTTCCTTCCTCGCTTACGATCTCGCCATAGGTGAATCCGAGGCTGACTACGCGGCGCAGCCATGCAGC
>DATFGD010000362.1:0-6144 GCA_035249725.1 Burkholderiales bacterium | reverse complement strand
ACAATTTCGCGTCCCGGCGAGCGCCCCCCGGTCCAGCAGCGGTATCCCGGCGCATCGCCGTGTGAGACGATAATATCTTAATGAGACCTTAGTCTCACTGTCAAGCGGTGTGCTCGACCTTACCCGCATGTCCAATGCAGGGCGCTGAATCCCGCACACAACGCCGCCACGTCGACCGCCTCAGTGCGGGGTCGAGTGCACGATCGGGTCCAGGGCATCGGCGATCCGCTTCGCCTGCGCCTCGTCGATCATTCCGCCCAGGACTTCGGTAAAGCGCGGGTCCTGCACCCCGGAAATGATGTACTGCCAGCGGTAGGCGTCGAGCAATACGCCGCGGATGCGATCGCTCTCGGCGGCCGTGAGCGGGCGGCGGCATTGGTTGACGAAATAGTCGGCATCGGCCTTCGCCTGGAGCCGGAGCATCCCGTCCACCGCAGCCACGAGCTGGATGAGATCGTCCACCCCCCGGTCGCGCTCGGCGGGCGTAATCTTCGCGTTCTCGCGCACCCATTCCAGCTCGTCCAGTATCGCGTGCTGGGATTCCTCGCGGGCGTGATACAGAAACACATCCTTCCACAGTTCGGAGGACTCCGAATCCGGCCCGATGCTTTGATGGTAATGCGCGAGGACGAACAGCTCGATGCAGCAGATCAGCGCGAGCACCGCCCACGTGGACTTGCCCAGCACGAGCGAGGCGACATCGTTGGGCTGCGGGAGGAAGGTGTAACCGGCCGGCATGCCCTCGGCGATCATGCGCTCCATCCGCCGGAAGAGTTCCTGGTGCTTCAGTTCTTCGTCGGTGAAGCGCACCAGCGCCTCGAGCGCGGTCTGGTCGCCCAGCCAGTGATCGCGGCTCACTTCGAGCACCTTCGCGCTGATGAAACGCTCGACGAGGCCGAACATATTGCTGTAGGTGCGGCCCTGAATCTGGGACAGCAGCCGCCGTTCGTCGTCATTCAGGAATGCGAGGCGGCCGAGCTGCGAGATGCTGTCGGGCAGGAACTTCTTCGAAAAATCCAGCCTGCGCCCGCGGATGACGTCGCGCTCGATGTCCCAGCGGATGCGCTTCGACACTTCGATGCACTTCGCGTAGCGTTTTACGTTGTGTACTTGCGGTTGAGTCGCTTGCATGCGTTTCTCCTTGAGTGGGTTGAAACCGGCGGTTATTCGTGGCGAGCGTCGGGGCCGGGAAGCGCGACCTGCACACCGCCGTCGAGCGTCTCGTCGGCTCGCGCGGCATTCACCGACGCGTTCAGCGCCGACGCATTGAAACCGGGGAACACCACGATCGACTCCGGTGCCAGGAATATGCCGTTGTAAGCTGCAGTGCTCATTTCTTGCGCCCTCCGGTAGGTTCTCTTCGTGCCACGGCAACTGGTTTCCGTGGCATGAGCGCAGTCTAGGCGGCGGCGGTTTCCGGAGCATTGCTTTGGCGATACCAGTTTGTATCCGTTTGTATCGCAGAGCCCGCGGGTATAATCGGCGGACAGGAGGCGCAGGAAAAAGTCATGCCGGACAATGGATGCGTTCTCATCGTCGAAGACGACGCGGCGGTGAGAGACATGCTCGCGGAGTATCTCGCCAGCCATGGCTACGCGGTGCAGCAGGCGGACGACGGCACCGCCATGCGCACCGAGATCGAGCGCAATCCGCCGGACGTCGTACTGCTCGATGTGCGGCTTCCGGGTGAGGACGGCCTCACGCTCGCCCGCTACCTGCGCGAGCGCTACGACGTGGGTATCATCATGGTGACCGCGGCGGGCGAAGTGATCGACCGCGTCGTCGGGCTCGAAATCGGCGCCGACGACTATGTCACCAAACCGTTCGATCCGCGCGAGTTGCTGGCGCGCCTGAAAAGCGTCATGCGCCGGATGCAGGCGAAACCCGCGGCTGAGCCGGCGACGCACGCGCCGAAGCGCGTGCCCATCGGCCGCTGCCAGCTCGACCTCGGGTCGCATCAGCTCTTCGACGGCGAAGGCCAGGAAGTGCCGATCACCACCATGGAATACGAGCTGCTCAAGACCTTCGTCGAGCATCCCAACAAGGTGCTCACGCGCGACCAGATCCTGACCCTCACCCGAAATCGCGAGTGGGAGCCCTTCGACCGCTCGATCGATATCCGCATCGCCCGTTTACGGCGCAAGATCGAAGCCGACCCCGACAAGCCACAGGCGATCCGCACCGTCAGGGGCGCGGGATACATGTTCGTTCCGGCACGCGCCTGAGTCGCCTCCGGGGCGGCGTGTTTCAATTGTTTCTGCGGTGTAACAATCGCCGCCCCTGGCGCAATCGTTGCCTATACTTCGCCGGGTATACCAGTGCCTGGGCCACCAATGGACACGACACCCGCTGCCACGAGCCGTCTGCTGGAAAGCGCGGCGCACGGCGTCATCGTCATCGGCGATGCGATCGAGGACTGCAATGACGCAGCTTGCCGCATCCTCGAACTGCCGCGCAGCGCCCTGATCGCCAGATCGCTCGTCGAATTGTCGCCCCGTATCCAGGCGGACGGCACGCTTTCGTCCGAACGCTGGGCACGGCGCATACACGCGGCGAAGGCCGGTCTTCCCCAGTGGTTCCAGTGGCAATTTCGCAGAGACAGCGCAGATGCGTTTCAGGCGCTGGTCCATCTCGGCCCGGTCAGTCGGGAGAGCGGTCCCGCAGTCATCGCTCAGGTGCACGATCTTTCGCGCCTGGCGGGTGCGGGGTGGGTGCATGAAGAAAGCGAGGCGCGTCTCAGGAACGTTCTCGAGCACACCAAGCCCATCATCTTCGTGAAAGACCGCGACGGGCGCTACATCTTCGTCAATCACGAGCTGGAGCGCCTCGTGCGCAGGCCCGCGCACGAGATCATCGGCCGCACCGATCACGAACTGTGGCGCACCGAACTTGCGGAGCGTTTCAGACGCAACGATCTGCAGGTGCTCGAACAGCGTAAGGCGATCGAATTCCAGGAGAGCGATGCGTTCGGCGGCCAGCAGCGGACGTTTCTCTCGTTCAAGTTTCCGCTGTTCGATATGGACGGCGCGCCGTACGCGGTATGCGGGATCGCGACCGACATCTCGGAGCGCAAGCAGCTCGAGGATGCGCTGCGCGGCGCAGCGCTCGCGGTGTCGAGCGCGCAGGGCGCAACGGTGTTCCAGGAACTGGTGCGCTACCTTGCGACGACGCTCAAGCTTGACTGCGCGCTCATCGCCGCGCCGTGCGAAGGCGCGGCGGGCAACATGCGCGTGCTCGCCTTCTACCTCGATGGCGAGATCAGGGAAAACTTCGAGTATCCGGTCGCCGGGACGCCGTGCGAGACGGTCGTCGGCCAGGCGTTCCGGATCTACCCGTCGCGACTTCGCGCCGCGTTTCCCGAAGACAGCGATTTCGCCGAGCTTGGCTTCGAAAGCTACGCCGGCTATCCGCTCAACGACACGAACGGCAAGCCGCTCGGGCTCATCGCCGCCATCTCGCGCCGGCCGATGGCCGAAGCGGATTTCATCGAATCCGTGCTCAAGATTTTCGCCATGCGCGCCGCCGCGGAGCTCGAGCGCATGCGGTCGGAAGAGGCGCTGCGGGGGAGCGAAGAGCACTATCGGGCGATCTTCAACGCCTCCGCCGACGGGCTCCTGCTGCGCGACGCGGAATTCCGGGTGGTGGACGTGAATCCCGCGTTTCTCGCGATAACGGGACATTCGCGCGAAGAGGTTCTGGGCGCGCGACACGTCCTGACCATGCCGGTTCCGGAAATCGAGCGCGCGCGCGAACTGCAACGGCGGGCGCTGTCCGGCGAAACCGTGCACATCGAAGGACGGGGCGTTCGCAAGGACGGTACGCATTACGATTGCGAGGTGACCCTTGCCCCCATGCTATACCGCGGCCAGCCGCACGTGCTCGGGACGGTGCGGGACATCAGCGCGCGCAGGCAGGCCGAGGCGCGGCGCGAGCAGCTCGAAGCGCAGCTGCGCCAGGCGCAGAAGATGGAGGCGCTCGGGCAGCTGACCGGAGGCATTGCGCACGACTTCAACAACCTGCTGACGAGCATCATGGGCTACATCGTGCTTGCGACCGAACGTGAGGCGGGACACGGCGATCCCAAGCTCGCGAAGTATCTCGAACAGGCGCATCTGTCGTGCGTGCGCGCGCGCGACCTGATCCAGCAGATGCTCACGTTCAGCCGCGGCCAGCGCGGCGAGCCGCGGCCGCTGTCGCTCGCTCCGTGCGTGAAGGAATCGGTCAAGCTGCTCCGCTCCTCGCTGCCGGCGACGGTGGAGATCGAAACCGACCTCGCGCGCGAAGTCCCCGCCGTGCTGCTCGACCCGGTGCAGCTCGACCAGATCCTGCTCAATCTCTGCATCAATGCCCGCGACGCGATGGGCGGCATCGGGGAGATCCGTGTCGCGGTTCAACCCTTGCATGCCGACGACCTCATATGCGCGTCTTGCCGACAGATCGTCGCGGGGACGTTCGTCGAACTCTGCATCGCCGACAGCGGCCCCGGCATCGCCTCCGAAGTCCTCGAGCGCATGTTCGAGCCTTTCTTCACCACCAAGGAGGTCGGCAAGGGCAGCGGCATGGGGCTCGCGACGGTGCACGGCATCGTGCATGAGCACAGCGGCCACGTCGTCGTAGACAACGTGCCGGGACGCGGCGCACGTTTCAGAATCGTCTTCCCGCCGCTGCAGGCCGATAAGACGGGAGCGGTCACGACGACCGCATCGCGCGAAGGCAGTGCTCCGCCGCGCCATACTTTGCACGGGCGGGTGCTCGTGGTCGACGATGAGGAAACCGTCGCCGAGTTCATGCGCGACCTCCTGGAGAGCTGGGGCGTGGAAGTCACGAGCGCGTCCACCGCGTCCGAAGCACGTGAACGGGTTGCGCGCGATCCGCAGGCCTACGATGTCGTGATCACCGATCAAACCATGCCGCGCATGACGGGCCTTGAACTCGCCCGGGAACTGCTCGCGATCCGCCGCGATCTGCCGGTGATCCTCTACACCGGCTACGGTGAAGGCATCGCGCAGGAAAAGACGGCGGCTGCAGGAATCTGCGCGCTCCTGAAAAAACCGGTCGAGCCGCAAGCGCTTTTCGCTTTATTGAAGGCGCATCTCCGCTCACCGCGGCCCTCGCCGGCTGAAAAAGCAGCCGGGGCCGACGGTTAGCCGCCCCGCACCACCGTCGCTCACATCGGCGTGAGCAGCGGCTGTCCCGAAAAATGCGCGCGCAGGTTCGCGAACAGCTTCCTGCAGCGCTCGTCGCGTATTTCCTGCGTTGATGAGCCCATGTGCGGCTGGAGCACGACGTTTTCCATAGCGACGAGCTCGTTCGGAACATTGGGTTCATCCCAGAAGACGTCGAGCGCCGCGCCGGCGATGCGCTTTTCCTTCAACGCTGCGATAAGCGCCGGCTGATCGACGACCGGCCCGCGCGCGGCGTTGACAAGAAAGCCTTCCGGCCCGAGCGCGTCGAGCACCCGGGCGTTCACGAGGCCGCGCGTTTCCGGGGTCAACGGACAGATCACCACCAGGCAGTCGGACGCCGCGGCCATCGCTTCGAGATCCGGATAGTACGGATAGGTCACGTCCGCTTTGCGATGCGGGCCGTGGTAGCACACCGCCATGCGAAACGCCTCGGCACGCCGCGCGATGTTCCGGCCGATCTTGCCCAGCCCGACGATGCCGCACGTCTTTCCGCCCAGGTCCCGCCCCGAGGGCGGCGGCCCGGCCGGCCATTTTCCGGCACGCACATGACGGTCGCTCGCGCAGATGCGGCGCATCACCGCGACGACAAGCCCCATCGCGAGATCCGCCACCGTGTCCGCGATCACGTCCTGCGTGTTGGTAACCGCGATGCCGCGCTCGCGCGCGCGGGCAAGATCCACGGTGCCGCGCGGGTTGCCGAAACACGCGATGATTTCGAGGTGCGGCAGCGCGTCGATGCACTCGCGGGTAAAGCCTCCGATCCCGGTCGTCACGACGCCGCGCACACCGCCCGCCACGTCGCGAATGAATTGCTCGCGGTCGGCGGCCGTCCACAACCTGTGGACCGTATACTGCCGCTCGAGCTCGGCCTGCGCCGGCGCGTAGATCGGCTCGGTCAGGAGGATTTCCGGTTTCATGGTGCGGCCGGGAACAGCGTTCAATAATGCGACTTGAAGCT
>DATFGD010000361.1:0-2238 GCA_035249725.1 Burkholderiales bacterium | reverse complement strand
CAGCGCGCTGAGATCTGTGTGCGGAAGATGCTAACAAAGCACCGCATCGACTTCAACACGGTGAGGCGCCGCTCCACAATGCGGACAACCAAGGTTGAATGGCGTGCTCAGGGTAAGTCGGCAAATTGCGTGGAGCGGTTCTAGCGGGTAACGTATTCGGCGTGCCTGCTTCCCATTTCTCGGTAGACGCGCTGCTCTTCGATTTCGGCAACATCGTCATCGATATCGATTTCAGCCGGGTATTCGACGCCTGGGCTCAGGCAGCAGGCGTGCCGAGTGCCGTCATCGCTCAGCGCTTTTCATTCGACCAGGCCTACGAAGCGCACGAAATGGGGAAGATAGAAGGCGCGCAGTACTTCGCTTTGTTGCGCGAATCGTTCGGAGTACCGCTTTCGAATGAGGACTTCCTCGCAGGCTGGAACGCGATTTTCGTGCAGCCTCGCGAAGGAATGCACGAGCTGCTGCAGGCGTTGGCCTCAGCCTTCCCGCTGTATCTTTTCTCCAATACAAACGCCTTGCACCACGCCTACTGGAGCGAGCAGTACCGCGAACTGCTCCAGCATTTTTCGCGAATCTTCTGCTCGCATGAGCTGGGCATACGCAAACCCTCCCCGGAAGCCTTCCGCCAAATCGCGGAAATCGTCGGCGTCGCGCCGTCCCGCCTTGCCTTCTTTGACGACACAGCAGAGAACGTGGAGGGCGCCCGTCAGGCGGGTCTGCTCGGGTTCCACGTTACCTCGTTTGCAGAACTGGAGCGGGCGCTGCTGAACGATTTGAGGATCCAGGTGCCCATCAAGCGGGACTCCGAAACGGCATAACTTCGTGGTGAGGAACCGTGCGAGAAAAAGCTCTGTTTCCGTTGATCGGCAGGGGGCGCAAACGCCCGATTCTGCGCTTTGTCGTATGATCTGACAGGCTGGCCTTTGCATATGCCCGCAAAGAAACCCACATCCGATAGCACACGGCTCGATCGCATCATCGCGGAAGCCAAACGCAGCCAGGCGGCACGCGAGAAGGGCTATCGCGAACAGGCGCTGAAGCTGTATCCGTGGATCTGCGGGCGATGCGGACGTGAATTCACTCGTGCCACCGTCCAGTTGCTGGAGGTCCATCACCGCGACCACAACCACGACAACAATCCGCCCGACGGCAGCAATTGGGAGCTGCTCTGCACCTATTGCCACGAGGCGGAGCATCGTCGCTATCTCGACACCGATGGACGCGGCGAGGCGCAAAACTCACAGGCGACCTACAAGGCGTTCGCAGGGCTCGATGCGCTATTGAAGCAGAAAGACGGTAAGTAGAAGGCGCCACCCGGTCACTTTTGGGCGCCGTGTCCTATCCGGGTCGGTGGGCATGTAGGGTCGCTTTGGTGGCCACATGCAGACTGTCCGCGACTTCCAGGTCGGCCGGAAGCACCACGAAATCGCGGTTCAGCTCCGCGACGCCGGCGCACCCGATGAGCGCGAGCATGCGGTCGATTTCGTCGCGGTAGATCTCGAGCGCACGCGCCGCCCCCGCCTGCCCCGCGACGGCTGTGCTGTAGAGCGTCGCGCGGCCGATCAGCACCGCGCTTGCGCCGAGCGCGAGCCCTTTGACCACATCGGCGCCGCGCCGGAAGCCGCTGTCCACCAGGACGGTGATGCGATTGCCGACCGTGTCCACGATCCGCGGCAGCATTTCGATCGGTGCCATCGTGCTGTCCACCGCGCGTCCGCCGTGATTCGAGACGATCACGCCATCGGCACCGCAATCCGCCGCATGCATCGCATCTTCCACGCGGAGTATGCCTTTCACCATCAGCGGATGCGGCCACAATTTCCGAAGCGCGCGCAGATCGTCCCACGTGAGCGAGTCGGTGACCATCATCGAGCGGCCCATGGGCAGCGCCGTGATGCGCTGCTTCATCTCGGTCGGATAGTTCTCGTAACGCGGCATGCCGCTCGTCATGAGATAGCGCATGAGCACGTTCGCCACCCAGCGCGGGTGCATCAGCACGTCGGTCACGTTGCGCCGTGTGAAGCGGAACGGGATGGTGACGCCGTTGCGCAGGTTGTATTCGCGGCCCGGCGTGACCGGCGTATCGACGGTGACGATGAGCGCCTGGTAGCCGGCGGCTTTCGCGCGGTCGATCAAGCGGTGGGACAGCGTGCGATCCGGCCACATGTAGACCTGGAACCACAGCGTGCCGCCCGCTTCCTCCGCGACTTTCTCCAGCGCGGTCATGGAGCCGGTCGC
>DATFGD010000360.1:0-12527 GCA_035249725.1 Burkholderiales bacterium | reverse complement strand
TAGGTGTAGCACTTCGGTCCAGCAGGGGCATCGACGCTCAGGGGAATCAAGGCCATAGGTCAAATCCCTGACTCGCCACCATCCCGATTCGAACGTCACGACGCGCGGCGCGTCAGGCATCAGCCAAGGCTCTGTTGAAGTATTTGATTACGTTGTGTTATCGTGAGTCCATGCCAAAACTGATCGTGGCGTTTGTGCTCGCCTTCTCGCTGGCCGCACCGCTCTTCGCGCAAATGCCGCGTCTTCTGCCGGCGAACGGGAAGCTCGGCCAGCTCGTCGGTCAACAACAGTATCCGCTGGTCCAGATCGACCGCAAGGCCCTGCGCCTTGCGCCCGGTGGCGTGATCGTCGATCAAAACAATCGTTTCATCGTGCATGGCGCGCTGCCGACGAACGCACGGGTCCTGTACGTGCTGGACAGCCGCGGCGACATATCGCGCATCGTGCTTCTTACTGCTGCCGAGCTGAAGCGGTTCGAAACGGCGCAAAAACGCTGAAGCGGTGTCCAAGAAGTACTACATCAAGACGTTCGGCTGCCAGATGAATGAGTACGACTCGGCCAAAATGGCCGACGTACTGCACGCGGCGCATCGCATGGAAGCCACCGAGGATCCGGCGCAGGCCGATCTTATTATCTTCAATACCTGCTCGGTGCGGGAAAAGGCCCAGGAGAAGGTATTTCACGATCTGGGCCGGGTCAAATACCTCAAGCGAACCAGGCCGGACGTGTTGATCGGCGTCGGGGGCTGCGTCGCGAGCCAGGAAGGCGCCGCCATCGTCAGACGTGCGCCGTATGTGGATCTTGTGTTCGGCCCTCAGACACTGCACCGGCTTCCGCAGATGATCGATGCGCGGCGTGCGAGCGGGAAGCCGCAGGTCGATATTTCGTTTCCCGAGATCGAGAAGTTCGACCGGCTCCCGCCAGCCCGCGTAGAGGGGGCCGCGGCGTTCGTCTCGATCATGGAAGGATGCAGCAAATACTGCACGTTTTGCGTCGTCCCCTATACACGGGGCGAGGAAGTCTCGCGCCCGCTCGAGGATGTATTGACCGACGTGGCGGAACTCGCGGCCCAGGGCGTGAAGGAAGTGACGCTGCTCGGCCAGAACGTGAACGCTTATCGCGGCCGCATGGCGGGCGGCGAGGTGGCGGATTTTGCGCTCCTGCTGGAGTATGTGGCCGAGATTCCGGGCATCGAGCGTATCCGCTACACCACGTCACATCCGAAGGAGTTCACTCAGCGACTCATCGACGCCTACCCGCGCATTCGCAAGCTCGTGAGCCACGTACACCTGCCAGTGCAGTCCGGATCGGATCGTGTGCTCGCGGCGATGAAACGCGGCTATACGGCGCTCGAGTACAAGTCGATCGTCAGACGCCTGCGCGAGCGGCGGCCCGATGTTTCGATTTCCTCGGATTTCATCGTTGGCTTTCCCGGCGAAACTGCGGCGGACTTCTCCGCCACCATGAAGCTGATCGACGATGTCGGTTTCGATTCGAGCTTCAGCTTCATTTACAGCCCGCGTCCCGGCACACCCGCGGCCGAGCTGCCCGATCCGACGCCGCATGCCGTGAAACTCGAGCGCTTGCAGCAGTTGCAGTATCGCATCGAGCAGCAGGCGCAAGCCATCAGTCGCGCCATGGTGGGCACGCGCCAGCGGGTGCTGGTCGATGGCGCGTCGAGGAAAGATCCGGACGAACTTTCAGGCCGAACCGCCAATAACCGTGTCGCCAACTTCCGCGGATCACGCGACCTGATCGGTCAGTTCGTCGAGGTCACCATCACCGCAGCGCTTCCACACTCGCTGCGCGGAGAGGCGGCCGGCCCCTCACATTGAAGCCCGTAGAGATTTCTTTCACGCCGGTGGACAACCAGCGGCTCGCCAATTTGTGCGGCGTGCTCGACGAGAATCTGCGGCAGATCGAGACCGCGCTCGATGTCGGCATCGCGCGTCGGGGCGAGCGCTTCGCGCTCACCGGAAAGCCCAATCAGACCAAGGTGGCGGCACGGGTGCTACAGGACTTTTATCGCCGGGCGACGAACACGCTCACGCTCGAGGATGTACAGCTGGCGCTGATCGAGGCTTCGAATCCGCGGCAGACACGCGCTGCGGTCGACGAGACACCGGCGCTCATTACCCGCCGCCAGGACTTGCATGGACGCACGCCGCGTCAGGTGCAGTACCTGCAAAATATCCTGACGCACGATGTGACTTTCAGCATCGGGCCCGCCGGCACCGGAAAAACCTACCTGGCAGTGGCGTGCGCGGTGGACGCCTTCGAGCGCGACAGCGTAAAACGCATCGTGCTGGTCAGGCCCGCGGTCGAGGCCGGCGAACGGCTTGGATTCCTCCCCGGCGACTTGGCGCAGAAGGTCGATCCGTATCTGCGCCCGCTGTATGACGCGCTTTACGACCTCATGGGCTTCGACAAGATCGCGCGGATGCTCGAGCGCAGCACGATCGAAATCGCGCCGCTCGCTTACATGCGCGGCCGCACACTCAACCACTCTTTCGTCATTCTGGACGAAGCCCAGAACACCACGCCGGAGCAGATGAAAATGTTCCTGACGCGCATCGGCTTCGGCAGCAAGGCGGTGGTGACCGGGGATGTCACGCAAATCGACCTTGCACGCGGCCAGAAAAGCGGCCTGGTGGAGGCACGCGAAGTGCTGAAAGGCGTGCGCGGCATCGCTTTCACCTTTTTCGAGAGCGAAGACGTCGTGCGCCATCCGTTGGTGCAGCGCATTGTCAGCGCCTATGAAAAATACAAGCCCGGCCCGGCGCCTGCGCGAGGCGGCAATCGGGGGCCCGCATCGTGAAGGTCGACCCGCCCAGGCGCACGCCGCGGCTCGCACTTACCGTTCAGTACGCGGTCGCAGCGCGTAACCTCCCCGCCCGAACACAAATCCGCCGCTGGGTGCGCGCCGCGCTCGAGCACGACGCGCGCATCACGGTGCGCATCGTGGGGCGCGCCGAAGGCAAAGCGCTGAACCGCCATTTTCGCGGGCGCGATTATCCAACCAACGTGCTGACCTTCGTATACCGCGATGCATCACCGTACGACGGCGACCTGGCGCTGTGCGCCCCCGTCGTGACGCGCGAGGCCCACGCACAGCGCAAGAGCGTTGCAGCGCACTATGCTCAGCTCGTCGTGCACGGCACGCTGCATCTGCAGGGCTATGACCACATAAAAGGGACGGATGCTGCCGTCATGGAGGCACGCGAGTCGCAGATCATCGTCAAACTGGGTTATCCTGACCCGTACTCGGTAACCGAACGCGCAACGGCACGCGGTAAAGCGCTCCGTGCCGCCTGATCGTTTCTTCATCCTTCATTTTTTGATTCCTGATCCTGCCTATGGACGAAACGCACAGTAAACGCTCGCTGCTCGAACGGCTCTCGACCCTCATCATGCGCGAGCCGGAAGACCGCGAGCAGTTGATCGAACTGTTGCATGGCGCCTACGAGCACGATCTCCTCGATGCGGACGCCCTCGCGATGATCGAAGGCGTGCTGCAGGTGTCGGAAATGCAGGCGCGCGACATCATGGTGCCGCGCTCGCAGATGGAGGTGATCGACGTTAACGAGTCGCCCGATCAGTTCATCCCGATGGTGATCCAGACCGCACACTCGCGTTTTCCGGTCATCGGCGACAACAAGGATGATGTGATCGGCATCCTGCTCGCAAAGGATCTGCTGCGCTACTATGCAGGCGAGGAGGAGTTCAACGTGCGGGATATGTTGAGGCCCGCCGTGTTCATACCCGAATCCAAGCCCCTCAACGTGCTCCTGAAGGAGTTTCGCAAGAACCGCAACCATATCGCGATCGTGGTGGACGAGTACGGCGGGGTGGCGGGCCTGGTCACGATCGAAGACGTGCTGGAGCAGATCGTCGGCGACATCGAGGACGAATACGACTTCGAGGACGTCGAGAGCAACATCGTGCCGGAAAAAGGCGGACAGTACCGCGTCAAGGCCCTGACCGAAATACAGGATTTCAACGCGGCGCTTGGGACGAACTACAGCGACGAGGAATTCGACACGATCGGCGGGCTGATACTCAAGCGGTTCGGCCGCGTGCCGAAGCGCGGCGAGCAGATCAGCTTCGATAACCTCACCTTCCGGGTGCTGCGCGCGGACAGCCGCCGGCTGCACCTGCTTCAGGTCACGAGGAAGCCCGAGAAAAAATAAGCGTGCCTAACATAATGAGCGCGGGCCGATGAAAGCAGCACAGGACGCGCGCGCAGCCCGACCCGCCCGGCGCCTCATCGTTCACCGCTCCTCCTTCTACGCGGCGTGCGCGCTCGGCGCGATCACGACGCTGGGCTTCGCGCCGTTCTCCATCTTCGTCATTCCGGTATTGACGCTCGCCGCGCTCCTGATCGTTTGGCAGCGAGCGGGTACGCCCCGGGAAGCTGCCCTGGCCGGCTTCGGATATGGTCTCGGACTCTTTCTGTGCGGCGTAAGCTGGGTATACGTGAGCCTTCACGATTTCGGTGCCATGCCCGCACCGCTTGCGGCGCTTGCGACGCTGCTCTTCTGCGCGTTTCTGGCGCTCTTTCCGGGGCTCGCGGGATACGTCCATGCCAAAGTGCCGCTCGGCTTCGGAATCAAGCTCGCGCTGTTTTTCCCTGCTCTCTGGACGTTGCTCGAATGGATACGGGGATGGGTCTTCACCGGATTCCCGTGGCTCGCGTTCGGCTATTCGCAGATACCGGAGAGCCCGGCCGCGGGATACGCACCGGTGCTCGGCATATACGGCGTCACGCTGGTCACGACAATGACAAGCGCGCTACTCGCTTTCGTCTGGCAGCGTTATCGGCAACATGAGGGTATCGCGCATGGCGCGGTGTGGGCCCTCCTCCTCCTGTGGCTGGGCGGCTGGGGATTGAAGGCGGTCGAGTGGACCCATCCTGAAGGTGAACCCATCAGCGTAAGCCTGCTCCAGGGCAACGTGCCGCAGGATCTCAAATTCCAGGCGGACCGCATGCAGAAGACGCTGGATGACTATCGTGCGCTGGCGGAATCGAGCGCAAGCCGCCTCATCATCTTTCCCGAGACCGCGCTTCCACTGTTTTTGGACCATGTGCCGGAAGCCTATCTCGCCGGGCTTGCGGCTCACGCGAGAAAGAACAAGGGCGACATGCTGATCGGCGTGCCCGAACGGCTGCCCGATGGCCGCTACTACAACAGCGTGATCTCGCTCGGCACCGCCCCGCCGCAGCGCTACCACAAGTTCCATTTGGTGCCGTTTGGCGAGTTCATTCCGCTGCGGCCGGTTCTGGGCGGCATCGTGAGTGCGCTCGCCATCCCGCTGCAGGACTTCACGCGCGGCACATCGCAACCGCAGCCGTTGGAAGTGGCGGGCGCGCGCATTGCGATCAACGTCTGTTACGAAGATGCGTTCGGAGAAGAGATCATCCGTCAACTGCCGCAGGCGACGATGCTCGTCAACGTAAGCAACGTCGCGTGGTTCGGCCGTTCGATCGCGCCGGCTCAGCACCTGCAAATCTCGCAGGCGCGCGCGCTCGAAACCGGGCGTTACATGCTGCGCGCAACCAACACGGGGATCACTGCTGTCATCGATTCGCGGGGCAACGTGGTGAAAGCCGCGCCCCAATTCACGCGCGCCGTTGTAACGCACCGAGTGCCAAGCTACCGGGGTGCGACGCCTTATGTCCGCTGGGGCAATCATGCCGTACTCGCGATATGCGTCGCGCTCATGGCCTTTGCTTCGGTGCTCGGACGACGCGCACATCGCTGATCCGCCTCACGCTGCCGTGCCGGCGTCCGCACAAAACCGCTACAATTTGCCATTTGCAGGCGGCGCTCACCCGATGCTGACGTTTCAGCAGCTGATACTCAGGCTCAATCAGTATTGGGATCAGCACGGCTGTGCTCTGCTCCAGCCCTACGACATGGAAATGGGCGCGGGCACCTTTCATACCGCGACCTTCCTGCGCGCGATCGGTCCGGAACCGTGGAACGCGGCGTACGTGCAACCGTCGCGCCGTCCGAAAGACGGCCGCTATGCGGAGAATCCGAACCGTCTCCAGCACTACTACCAGTACCAGGTGGTGATGAAGCCTTCACCGCCCGACTTCCAGGATCTTTATCTCGGATCGCTCAGCGCGCTCGGTATCGACCCGAAGGCGCATGATATCCGCTTCGTCGAGGACGACTGGGAGTCCCCGACGCTGGGCGCATGGGGCCTGGGCTGGGAAGTGTGGTTGAACGGTATGGAAGTCACGCAGTTCACCTACTTCCAGCAGGTCGGCGGCCTCGACTGCAAGCCCGTGTTGGGGGAACTGACCTATGGCCTCGAGCGCCTCGCCATGTACCTGCAGGACACGCAGAATATCTTCGACCTGGTATGGGTGGACGGCGTGACCTACCGCGACGTCTATCATCAGAACGAAGTGGAGCAATCCCGCTACAACTTCGAACTGTCGAATGTGGAACTGCTGTTCCAGCACTTCACGCAGTACGAGGGCGAGGCGAAGCGCCTGGTTGAAGCGGAACTTGTACTACCCGCGTACGAGATGGTGATGAAATGCTCGCACACCTTCAATCTGCTCGATGCGCGCGGCGCAATTTCCGTCACCGAGCGTGCGGCGTACATCGGGCGCGTGCGGGCGCTCGCGAGGCTCATCGCAGAGGCCTACTACGGCTCACGCGAGAAACTCGGCTTTCCCATGCTGCCCAAGCCCGGAAAAGCGGCGTAGATGAACGCGAGCCTGCTCGTCGAGCTGCTGACGGAGGAGCTTCCGCCGAAGTCGCTCAAAAGTCTGAGTGCAGCGTTCGGACAGGAAATTCTGAACGGTCTCGTCCGACATCAACTGAAAGAGCGTGAGCCTGAAGATCTGCGCATCTTTGCCACGCCCCGCCGCCTCGGCGTGCTCGTCAAGAGCGTGCTCGCAAAGGCGCTCGAGCGCGAGCAGGAATACTCGGGTCCTTCGCTTAAAGTGGCCCTGGACGCGGAAGGCAAACCCACCGCGGCATTGCTCGGCTTTGCGAAAAAGAACGGTGTCGCGGTCGAGACCCTGGAACAACGCGACACGCCCAAGGGAAAAGTGTTCGTCGCACGCGTTGCGGTCCCGGGCGTTACGCTCGACGACGTGATGACCGCGATCATCGGGGACGCGATCAGGAAGTTGCCGATCCCCAAACTCATGCGCTGGGGCGATGGCGATGCCGAGTTCGTGCGGCCGGTGCACGGCCTGGTCATGCTGCACGGTTCGCGGATCATTCCGTGCAGAATTCTCGGGATTGAGTCCGGCAACCGCACGCGCGGACACCGTTTCATGTCCAGCGGCGAAATTGCGCTCGCCAATGCGGATGAGTACGAAGTGCGGCTACGCGACGCGGGTAAGGTCATCGCCGATTTCGCTGTGCGCCGCTCGGAAATCGAACGCCAGCTCGTTGCGGAAGCAGAAAAGCAGAACGCCGGGCTCGCGGAATACGAGGCGCTGCTCGATGAGGTGACCGGCCTCGTGGAATATCCTGCGGTATACGTCGGCCGCTTCGACGAGGCGTTTCTCGAAGTGCCCCAGGAGTGCCTCATTCTGACGATGCGCCAGAACCAGAAGTACTTCCCGCTATTCGCCGCGTCCGGAAAGATCCTGCCCAGGTTTCTCATCGTCTCGAACATGAAGCTCGACGACCCGCGCAACATCGTCTCAGGCAACGAGCGCGTCGTGCGGCCGCGTCTGGAGGATGCGCGTTTCTTCTACCGCCAGGATCGGAAAGTTCGCCTCGAAGCCCGTGTGCCGCAGCTCGCGAAGGTGGTCTATCACAACAAGCTCGGGAGCCAGCTCGAGCGTGTCGAGCGCATACAGTTGCTGACGGGCGGCATCGCGCGCAAGATCGGGGTGGATTCGGTCCTTGCGGAACGCGCGGCGTGGCTATCGAAAGCGGACCTGCTCACCGGTATGGTGGGCGAATTCCCCGAACTGCAGGGCGTAATGGGGCGTTATTACGCTGCGGCGGACGGCGAGCCGACCGAAGTCGCCGATGCGGTGGAAGCGCATTACCGGCCGCGTTTTGCCGGCGACGGATTGCCCGAGAGCAGGATCGCGGGCGCGTTAGCGCTTGCCGACAAGCTCGATACGCTCGCGGGCCTCTTCGGCATCGGCCAGCAGCCCACCGGCGACAAGGATCCTTTCGGACTGCGGCGATCCGCGTTGGGCGTACTGCGGATACTTCTCGAGCAGGCCTATCCGCTTTCGCTGCATGACCTCGTGAACGCGGCGTTCGAAAGTTACGGTGTTCGCGTAGACAGCGCGCATGCAGCGCTTCTCGCGTTCCTGTACGATCGGCTCGCCGGCTATCTCAAGGATCGCGGCTATGCAACGCTGGAAGTGGAGGCGGTCCTGACCCTCAAACCGGCGCGGGTCGACCTCGTTCTGCGCCAGCTCGAGGCGGTTCGCGCCTTTCTCGCGCTGCCGGAAGCCGAGAGCCTCGCCGGGGCGAACAAACGCGTGGCAAATATCCTCAAGCAGGCTCGCGATCGAGGCGAGTCATTTCTCGACGCAGATGCGGAACGGCTGAAGGAGCCCGCCGAGCGCGCGCTGTTCGAGGCGCTCAAGTCGGCGTCCGGCAAAGCAGCCGCGATGTACGAACGGGGCGACTTTACGGGTCATCTCAAATCCTTCGCCGTGCTGAAGGCGCCGGTGGACGCATTTTTCGATTCAGTGATGGTGATGGTGGACCAGCCCGAGCTGCGGCGTAACCGGCTGGCGCTTCTGGCCGATCTCCGGCGGCAAATGAACCAGGTGGCCGACATCTCGAAACTCGCCGCGTGATATGAAGCTCTTCATCCTCGATCGCGATGGCGTGATCAACTATGACAGCCCGTCGTACATCAAGAGCCCGGAGGAGTGGAAGCCGATCCCCGGAAGTCTCGAAGCCATCGCACAGCTCAACCAAAGCGGATATCACGTCGTCGTGGCGAGCAATCAGTCGGGCATCGGACGCGGTCTTTTCGACATGGCGACGCTCAACGCGATCCACGACAAGATGCATCGCGCGCTGGGCCAGGTCGGCGGCCACATCGACGCGGTGTTCTTCTGCCCGCACGCCGATGAAGCCCATTGCACTTGCCGCAAGCCCCGCTCCGGCTTGCTCGAGGAGATCGGGCATCGTTTCAACATCAATCTCAAGGGCGTGCCGAGCATCGGGGACGCGCAGCGCGACCTGGAAGCGGCTGCCGCCGTCGGCGCGCAGCCCGTCCTCGTGCTGACCGGCAAGGGAGTAAAGACCCGCCAGGCCGGCACTCTGCCGCCCGGCACGCTGGTGTTCGCCGATCTGGCCGAAGCCGTGAAGTCGCTTCTGCGATGAGCCTGGCTGTCTGGCTGCGCTCATCCCTCTTTGCCGTTTTTCAAATCCTCGTCACTCCGCTTTTTGCGATTATCGCGCTGTTGACGTTTCCATTCGCCCCCCTCACGCGCTATCGCATCATCACGTGCTGGTCGCGACTGATGGTTGCCGCCGCTGCCTCGATTTGCGGCATACGCTATCGCGTGCTGGGCGCGGAAAATATTCCCGCCGAGCCGTGCATCATCCTTGCGAAACACCAGTCGGCATGGGAGACGCTGGCTTTCCAGGTGATCCTGCCGCCGCATGTGTGGGTCCTTAAGCGCGAGTTGCTCCGGATACCCTTTTTTGGGTGGGGGCTTGCCATGTTGTCACCGATCGCGATCGATCGCAGCGCCGGCGTGCGTGCGCTGCGCCAGACGCTGGAACAGGGACGGACGCGGCTGCAGCAGGGCTTCTCGATCGTTATTTTCCCGGAAGGCACGCGGATGGCGCCCGGCGCAAACGGCCGCTATCAACCGGGCGGCGCGTGGCTCGCCGTGAAGACCGGCGTATCCGCGGTGCCCATCGCGCATAACGCCGGTGAATGCTGGCCGCGCAATGCCTTTCTCAAGTATCCCGGTTTGGTAACCGTCAGCATCGGTCCTGCGCTGGCAACCGGCAACGTCAGCCCCGAAGCGCTCAACGCCCAGATCGAACGGTGGATCGAGAACGAAATGAAGCGCATCACTCATCATGCCCGGACCCAAGGCTCGTCAGCTTGATCTGCCGCTGAATTTCAGGCGCAGCAGCGCAGACGTGAGTCAGGCGAGCATCGCGCTCGGCGCCAATAGCGTCAGTTATACCGTCCGGCGTAGCCCGCGACGACGGCGTGGCTCCTTTACCTTGGCGATCGATGAGCGCGGCCTGCGCATCAGCGTACCGCGGGATGCGTCACAGCGCTGGATCGACAGCGTGCTGCGAAAGCACGAAGTCTGGATCGCACGAAAGCTTACGGAATGGCAGGCGCGCCGGGCGCCTGTGCCGTGCTGGGGCGACGGCGCGACCCTGATGCACCTTGGCGCACCCTTGCGGCTTACGCTCGTGCCGGTACAGACCGCGCCGGCAAACGACGACGGGCGGCTGCTGATCAACGTTTCTTACCCATGGCGGCCGGCGGATCTTGCCAAAGGTGTGGCAGCATGGCTGCGCGGGGAAGCCGTCGCCTGCTTTCGCGCACGTGTAGCGCACTACGCGCCACAGTTACGCGTCGTTGCGCGCGAGGTGCGGCTTTCAGAGGCCAGAACCCGCTGGGGCAGCTGCCATCCTGCCGGCAACATCCGGCTCAACTGGCGCTTGATCCAGATGCCGCTGCGGCTGGTGGATTACGTGGTGGTGCACGAACTCGCGCACCTGCGCGAAATGAACCATTCGCAGCGATTCTGGCGTACGGTGGCAGCGATCATTCCCGATTACGCCGCGCGTCGCAAAGAAATCCGCGATGAGGCGCATCGTTATCTGCTGGTGTGAGCGCGGCCCGCTATGGGTGCCGTGTTAATATGCGGGCGTTCCAGCCGCTCCGCCGAAGTCATACATGCGCACCGCCCTCTCATTGCTCGTGATCGTCCCGCTGATTGCGGCATGCGGTTACAAGGGTCCGCTTTATCTGCCCAAACCCAAGCCCGAAGCGCAGGTGACGCCTGCCCCGCCGGCCGAGGATACGAAAAAAGCCAAAGAAGGCCCGTGAGCTACTTCAGCTATCTGGAGCGGGAACTTCATGCTGAAGGCGTGTCGCTCGTTCGCGTGGCGGAGGCGCATGGCACCCCCTGCTATGTCTACTCACGCGCCGCGCTGACGGATGCCTTCAGGGCGTTCGATGCCGCGTTCGGTGCCCGCGAGCACCTGGTCTGTTACGCGGTAAAGGCGAACTCCAATCTCGCGATTCTCAATCTGTTCGCACAGCTTGGCAGCGGTTTCGACATTGTGTCCGGAGGCGAGCTCGAACGCGTGCTCGCCGCGGGCGGCGATCCCGGCAAAACCGTTTTCTCAGGTGTCGGCAAGTCCGAAGCCGAGATGCGCCGGGCGCTCGCGGTCGGAATACGCTGCTTCAATGTCGAATCCGCAAGCGAACTGGAACGCCTCGCTAAAGTGGCCGAGTCGATGAAGAAGATTGCGCCCGTAAGCTTGCGCGTCAACCCCGACGTCGACGCGGGCACGCATCCCTATATCGCAACCGGGCTCACGCGGAACAAGTTCGGCGTGCCTTACCGCGATGCGCTCGCACTGTATCGACGTGCCGCCGCCTCCCCCTACCTGCGGATCGAGGGTATCGGCTGCCATATCGGCTCGCAACTGACCGAGGTCGCCCCTTTTCGGGCCGCGCTGGAGCGCGTACTGGATCTCAGCGATCGCCTCGCCCGCGAAGGCATCGCGCTCAGGCATATCGATGCAGGCGGCGGCCTGGGGATCCGTTACCAGGACGAAACGCCCCCCGCTATCGACGATTACGCGCGCGCGCTGCTCGACCCGCTTGGTGCGCGCTCGCATGCCCTGCTGCTCGAGCCGGGGCGCACGCTGACTGGAAACGCGGGGCTGCTGCTGACCCGGGTCGAGTACCTCAAAGTGGGTGAAGAAAGGAATTTTCTGGTGGTGGACGCCGCCATGAATGATCTCCTGCGGCCGGCACTTTACGATGCATGGCACGAGGTCCAGCCGGTATATGGGGGCGATGGTGAGGCGCGCGCCTACGACGTCGTCGGACCGATATGCGAGAGCGGGGATTTCCTGGCGCTGGATCGCAGACTGGCGGTGCACGAAGGGGACCTGCTCGCGATCATGTCAGCCGGGGCGTACGGCATGAGCATGAGTTCGAACTACAACACGCGTCCGCGCGCCGCGGAAGTGATGGTCGATGGATCGGCGATGCAACTCATCCGCAGGCGAGAGCAGATTGCAGAATTGATAGCGGGCGAGATGTTGCCTGCAACGGTGAGCGATAAGCGGTAAGCGGTTTGCAATGGCGAGCGTCATTCAGAAACTCGCTGCAGACAACGCGGCGTTTTACCCCGCGCTTACTCCGATCACCGCTCATCCTTACTGCTTACCGTTAACGGGTACGATCATGTTGCGGCAAACACTACGTCCGCATTCCATGTCAATATAAATTTACAAAAGTGTTGCATTTTTTTTTAATCGTGGCATAGAATTGGCGCACCAAGCATGATTTTCCCGAA
>DATFGD010000359.1:0-3638 GCA_035249725.1 Burkholderiales bacterium | reverse complement strand
GGCACGGCAGGATTCACGCACAGCACGGTCGGCGCGATCGCGAGCAGCGTGATCGGCGCAAAGTCCTTGATCGGATCATAGCCCGGATTGCTGTAGAGATTCGGTGAAATCGCGTGCGTCGCAATCGAGGAGAGCAGGATGGTGTAGCCGTCCGGCACCGCACGCGCCGCAAGCGAAGTGCCGATGGTGGTGCCCGCACCGCCGCGATTGTCCACCACGATCTGCTGGCCCCACGCTTCGGTGAGCTTGGCGCCGAACATGCGCGCGAGGGTATCGTTACCGCCGCCCGGGGGGTAAGGAACAACGAGCCGTACCGGTTTGGTCGGATAAGCCTGCGCCGAAGCCGCTGCGGTGCTTTTCTGTGCGTGCGCGCTACCTGTTACGGCAAGCGACACGAGTATCGACGTTGCAAGAAATGTATGCCGCATGATCCATTCCTCCTCGCTACGTTTGCCCGCGATACAATACGCGTACCATTTTTTATCAGCTCTTCGCAGCGGGCATCATACATCAAGCCCGCTCGCAGAACTCACTCACCCGGAAGCCCACCATGAACCTCCTTGTACTCCCCGGCGACGACATCGGCCCCGAAATCACCGCAGCGGCCCTCGAAATTGTGAAACGCGCCGATGAGATGTTTTTGCTCGGATTGCGGATCGATACGCAGGACGTCGGCATGGCGAGTTACCGGCGCACGGGCACGACGTTGCCCGCTCAGGTAATCGAAGCCGCGCTCGCCGCGGATGCCGTCATCCTCGGGCCATGCGGCATGACGGAGTATCCGGCACGCGAGGCGGGCGGCATCAACGTTCCGGGAACGATACGCAAGCGCCTGGATCTCTATGCCAACATACGCCCTGCGCGGAGCCGCGCAGGATTGCGTGATGCGCGACCGGGCCTCGATTGCCTCATCGTCCGCGAGAACACGGAAGGCTTCTATTCGGACCGCAACATGTTCCTCGGCAATGCGGAGTTCATGCCGACCCCGGACGTCGCGCTATCGGTACGCAAGATCACGGCGCACGCTTCACGGCGCATCGCGCGCGTCGCCTTTGAGTACGCACAGCGGCGGCGCAAGCGCGTGACGGCAGTCGGCAAACGCCACGTGCTGCAGTTGAGCGATGGAATCTTCATTCGCGAAACGGAAGCCATCGCTGCTGAGTTTCGCGACATTGCGTGGCGCGAGATGGACATCGACGCGATGGCCGCGGACATCTACTCGCGGCCGGAGCGCCACGACGTCATCCTGATCACCAACATGTTCGGCGACATTCTGTCGAACGCAGCCGTCGCCATGTCGGGTAGTCTCGGCCTCGCCGCCGCTTTGAATGCCGGCGAGCGGCACGCGGTCGCGAACGCAGGCCACGGCTCGGCGCCCGATATCGCGGGCAAGGACATCGCCAACCCGACTGGCCTTATCCTTTCCTGCGCGATGCTGCTCGACTGGCTCGGCCATCGTGGCGATCGCGACGACTTCAAGCATGCCGGACGCTGCATCGAAAGCGCGGTGGACACGGTACTCGCTGATCCCGCCTGTCGCACCGCCGATCTTGGCGGAACGGCCGGAACGCGCGCAATGGGTGCCGCCGTCGTGGCGCAACTGGAGAAAAGCGCAAAAACGCTCGCTCAGCCGGCCTGAGAACCATGTAAAATACGCGGTCTTTTTTTGACCGCCGAATGCATGTCGTCGCCGCGTATTGCCCTTATCCATGCCACGCCGGTCGCGGTCGAGCCGATCGTGAGCGCATTCCGGCGGCTTTGGCCCGAAGCGCGTACTACCAACCTGCTTGAAGATTCACTCGCCGCGGATCTCGCCGACGCGGGACATATCACGGACGAAATGATCGAGCGTTTCGTCGCGCTCGCGCACTACGCGCACCGCTGCGGTGCCGACGCGGTGCTCTACACATGCTCTGCGTTTGGCCCTGCGATCGAAGCGGCGCAGGCGGCCCTCCGCATACCGGTGCTCAAACCCAACGAGGCGATGTTCGACGAGGCGCTCGCCGCCGGTACGCGCATCGGGCTGCTCGCTACATTCGCGCCGAGCATTCCCGCCCTGAAGGCGGAACTGGAGCAGATGGCGCGGCGGCGCAGCCTTAAGCTGGAACTCAAGAGTCATACCATCGCTTCCGCGCTGAAGGCACTCCACGCGGGGCGTGGGGATGAGCATGATCGTCTGATCGCCGAGGCCGCGGATGAAGTGGGAACGTGCGACGCGCTGATCCTGGGACAGTTTTCGATGGCGAGCGCCGCGACGATCATTCCCGATCGCCCGGGACGCCGGGTGCTGACCAGTCCCACGTCCGCGGTAATGCAGCTCAAGCGCGTGCTCGCGCCCGTCACCATCAAATAAAAAACGGGCTGCCGATCGCTCCGTAGCCCGTTTGCTTGCCAAAGCCGCGCTACTCGGGCTTGATGCCGGCTTCCTTCACCACTTTCACCCAACGGTCGTAATCCTTGCGGATACGGTCGGCGAATTTCGCGGGTGGCCCGCCAGAGGGCACCATGCCCTGCTTGTCCAGGTTGTTCTTCATCTCCGGCTCCTGCACCATTTTGTTCACGGCAGCGTTGAGCTGATCGATGATGGGCTGCGGCGTGCCGCGCGGCGCCATGACGCCGAACCACAGTTCCACCTCATAACCCGGCAAAGTCTCCGCGACAGTCGGGACATCGGGCAGCGAGTACCAGCGCTTTGCGGTCGTCACACTGAGCGGACGCAGCTTGCCGGTCTTGAAATGCGGGAGCGTCGGCAGCAAGCTGCCTACGATGAGCTGCGCGCGGCCCGCGAGCAGATCCGCCATCGCCGCGCCCGTGCTCTTGTAGGGCACATGGATCATCTTGAGCTTCGCCATGCTGGCGAGCAGTTCGGTCGCCATGTGCGTCAGCCCACCCACGCCGCTCGAGGCGTAAACCAGCTCACCGGGTTTGGCGCGCACCATCGCGATGAACTCTTTCGTCGTCTTGGACGGCAGCGATGGATGCACGGACAGCACGAACGGCGTGTATCCGACTTCGGCAACGGCCACGATGTTGTTGATCGGATCGAATGCCGGCTGGTGCGTGGCCGATGTGGCCGAGAAGCTGCCGGACATGATCATGATGGTGTAGCCGTCGGGTGTCGCCTTGGCGGTTTGCTCCATACCGATCAGCCCGGCCGCACCGCCCCGGTTTTCCACGACGAACTGCTGCTTCAACGCTTCGGTGAACTTCGCCGAAACCTGGCGCGCGGTGATATCGCTGCCGCCGCCCGGCGCGAAAGGCACGATGACGCGCACCGGCTTTGCGGGATACTGTTGAGCCGACGCAGGTAGCGACGCGGCAAAAAAAGCGACCGCGCCCAACGCAAGCGCGCTCATGGTCGAGTACGGTTTGTACAGACGCTTCATGACCAACTCTCCTTCTGTTGTTTTTGGGAAAGAACTGCAGAAACGGACTAATGGAGGGGCTCGCGCAATGGCAGGCACGGCTGCGCCGCCCCGTGGCGCCATTCTACAGCCGTTTTGCGGTTGGGGTGGTGCGGCCGGGATGCGCGGCGATTCAGTCGCGGATGCGCCTCACGCCGTTGCGGCTGCTGCGTCGCGCGGGCCGTCTGCCCACAAGTCCAGCTTGCGGTCATGGAAAGCCGCAAGTCCCGGACG
>DATFGD010000358.1:0-3661 GCA_035249725.1 Burkholderiales bacterium | reverse complement strand
TCGTCCCGGTGAAATCATTCGCGCGGGCGAAACAGCGACTGGGCGGGCTTCTTTCGTGCGAGGAGCGTGAAGCACTCGCTCACGCGATGCTGAAGGATGTATTGTCGGCGCTTGCGGACGCGCCGTCGCTCGCGGAAATTGCGGTGATTACGGGCGACGCGGAGGCAAACGCCATGGCGCGCGCGGCGGGCGCGCGCGTCATCGCGGACACCGACGATGCCGGCGAAACGGCTGCGGTGACGCTGGCCGCGCAACGTCTCAGTGTCACCGGCCATCAAGGCATAGTCATTGTTCCCACCGATGTACCGTTGATTACATCGGCGGACATCGAGGCACTCGCCGCCGCGCATCGTCCGGCGCCATCGCTCACGCTCGTGCCGGCAACTGGAGATGGCGGCACGAACGCGCTCGTTTGCTCCCCACCGCAGCTGATACCGTTCGCGTTCGGCGAGGACAGCTTTCGCAAACACGGGGACGCGGCGCGGGCACGCGGCATCGATCCGGTAATCCTGCACCTCGAGCGGCTCGGGTGCGACATCGATCGACCCGAGGATGTCGCATCCTTTCTCCTGCGGGCGTCAGCGACGCATACGTATCGCTACTTGAGTGCCATCAAAGTCCCGGAGCGTTTGCGCTTTGCGCGCGAAAAGGCGGGCGACATACTGCGCGCCGAACAACTGCACTGACGCATCATGAAAACTTTCGATGCCGTACGCTTGACGCCGGACCGACGCCTGTCACGCGACGAGGCTTTTACACTCCTCGAATGCAACGATCTCGCAGGACTGATGCGGGTGGCCGCAGCACGGCGGGACGCGGCGCACCGGAATGTCGTCACGTATTCCCGCAAAGTGTTTATTCCCCTTACGCAGCTCTGCAGGGATGTCTGCCACTATTGCACGTTCGCCCGTTCGCCGCGAAAGACGGATCAAGCATACCTGGCGCTCGATGAAGTGCGCG
Organism: Burkholderiales bacterium; assembly: GCA_035249725.1. Taxonomy (GTDB): domain Bacteria; phylum Pseudomonadota; class Gammaproteobacteria; order Burkholderiales; family SG8-41; genus DSOT01. The sequence goes on along the minus strand of DATFGD010000358.1, from coordinate 2,701 downwards.
CGATCGCACGCGCCGGCGTCGCGGCAGGGTGCAAGGAGGCGCTGTTCACGCTCGGCGACAAGCCGGAACTGCGTTATCGCGTTGCGCGCGAGGCGCTTCATCGTTTCGGACACGCGACCACGCTCTCGTATCTCGCAGAGGCGGCGCGCATCGTGTACGAGGAAACGGGACTCTTCCCTCACGTGAACCCCGGCGTGCTCGAGGCGTCCGATATTGCGTCGCTGCGCAAGGTTTCGGTTTCCGCGGGGATCATGCTGGAGAGCGCGTCCGATCGCCTGTGCGAAAAGGGCGGGCCGCATCACGGGTCGCCCGACAAGCGGCCGAGCGTGCGCCTTGAGACCCTCCGGCTTGCGGGCGAAGCGGGCGTCCCGACTACAACCGGGCTTCTCATCGGCATCGGCGAGACACGGGCGGAGCGTATCGACGCGCTGTTGCTGCTGCGCGATCTCCACGATCGCTATGGTCACATTCAGGAAGTCATCATCCAGAATTTTCGGCCGAAGCCGGATACGCGAATGGCCAACGCGCCGGCGGCTGCGCTGGACGAGCACTTGTGGACGATCGCCACGGCCCGGCTCATCTACGAACCGGCGATGAACATCCAGGCGCCGCCCAATCTCAGCCCCGAATCGCTGCCTCGACTCATCGGCGCCGGCATCAACGATTGGGGCGGCGTGTCGCCCGTGACGCCGGACCATGTCAATCCGGAAGCGCCCTGGCCGCATCTCGATGCACTCGCGCGCACAACGGCTGATTGCGGTAAAGCGCTGGTCGAGCGACTCGCCATTTATCCCGCGTACGTGCGCGACATGCAGCGCTGGGTCGACGCGGGGCTGCACAAAGCGCTGCTCGATGCGATCGACAGCGATGGCTTCCCGCGCACCGACCGCTGGTCGCCGGGAAGGAAGGATCTCCCACCGTCAGAAACTTGTGCTCTGGCCGGTGTCCCGATGGTGTGGGCCCAGAGTGAAGTCGCTGCGATCTTGCGCAGCGCAAGACGCGGAGAATCGCTGCAGGAAACGGATATCGTCCAGCTCTTTCGTGCGCGCGGAAGCGAGTTCTCAGCCGTGTGCCGCGCCGCCGACGAATTGAGGCAGGAGACAAACGGCGATATCGTCGGCTATGTCGTCAATCGCAACATCAACTACACCAACATCTGCGGCTATCGCTGCCAGTTCTGCGCCTTCGCCAAAGGCCGGGCAAGCGAAAACCTGCGTGGCACGCCGTACGACCTCTCGCTCGAGGAGATACGGCGCCGGGTGCGCGAGGCGTGGGACCGCGGTGCGACCGAAGTCTGCATGCAGGGTGGTATTCATCCCCGCTATACCGGGCAGACTTACCTCGACATCTGCCGCGCCGCGAAGGCGGCGGTTCCGGAGATTCACGTTCACGCCTTCTCGCCGCTCGAGGTGTGGCAAGGCGCGCGCACGCTGGGCATCTCGCTTGCGGAGTTCTTCGCCGAATTGAAACGCGCCGGCCTCGGAACACTGCCCGGGACGGCTGCCGAAATCCTCGACGACGAAGTGCGCGCGACGTTGTGTCCCGACAAGATCAAAACGGGCGAATGGCTCGAGGTCATGAAAACCGCCCATGGCGCGGGTCTGCGCGCGACGGCGACCATCATGTTCGGCCACATGGAAAGCCCCGTGCATTGGGCACGCCATCTTCTACGGATCCGTGCGCTGCAGTCCGAGACCGGTGGCTTCACGGAATTCGTGCCGCTGCCGTTCGTGCACATGGAGGCGCCGATTTATCGCAAGGGCCGGGCGCGCCGCGGCCCGACTTTTCGAGAATGCGTTCTCATGCATGCCGTCGCCCGCCTCGTACTGCACCCGCTGATCCCGAATATCCAGGCGTCATGGGTGAAGCTTGGGCCGGAAGGCGTGCGGACGTGCCTCAACGCGGGCGTCAACGATCTCGGCGGCACGCTGATGAACGAATCGATTTCCCGCGCGGCCGGCGCCGCGCACGGCCAGGAGATGACGCCTGCCATGATGCAAGCGCTGATCCGTTCAGCCGACCGGTGTCCGCGCGAACGGACTACCCTATACGCCGCCAGCCCGCGCACCGCGTGCGAGGCGGCAGTTTGCTGAGGGGCAAGAGTGTTGAACTTGTCCACCGTTCGTGTTGAGCGGAGTGGAAGCGAAGTCGAAACATGAACGACGGGTATTTGCGACTCGTTCACGCTTCGACTGCGCGCTCACGCGTGCAGTTTATCCCGAGCGCGTCGAGGGATTCAGCGCGAACGGATTTTTATAGCCATTTAGTGGATAGCCGATGAAGATAAAGGATGTCATCTGCGCGGCCGGGCGCTCCGGCTACATGCATCGCGATCTGCTCGCGATCAAATCGGGCAAGGCGAAAGCGAACGGCAGCCTGTATGAAGGCGAGCCGATGTCTCCGGGATTCACCCGCATCATCGAGCCGGCGACGATCATCTCCATCATGCTGGTGCTGGAGGACGGGCAGATCGCCTTCGGCGACTGCGCCGATGTGATCCTCGCCGGCGTGGCCGGACGCGATCCGGCGTTCAACGCGAGCGGGCACATCGATTACGTAAGCACCGAGGTGGCACAGGCGCTGCGTGGACGCGCCGTGTCGCAGTTCAGAACGAACGCCGAAGAAATGGATGCCTATGTCCGCGCCGGGGCGCCCCTCCATACCGCGATCCGCTATGGAGTGAGCCAGGCGCTGCTGCATG
>DATFGD010000357.1:0-2509 GCA_035249725.1 Burkholderiales bacterium | reverse complement strand
CACACCGTCGCACAGGCCGGGTCCATGCCAACCTCGAGACGGTCGGCGCAGAACGTGCACTTGTGGATCTTCGGCGCGAAGCTGTTGTAGTCGTATTTGGGAATGATGAACGGGCATGCTTGCATGCAGGCGCGGCAGCCGATGCAGCGGTCCTCGTTGAACACGACGGCCCCAATGGGCGTTTTGTTCAATGCGGTGGTCGGACACGCCGAGGCGCAGGCGGGATGCTCGCAATGCATGCAGAGCTGGCGCCCGAACACCCAGTCGGGCTTGGCGCCGGTCACGATCTCATTGAAGGTGATGAGATTGTAGTTGTTGGCGTCGAGATCGCGCGGGTTCTGATAGCCGTTGCCGGCGAAGAAGTCGGTCTTATCCTCCGGAAGGTCGTTCCAAGACTTGCACGCCACCATGCACGCCCGGCAGCCGATGCACCGGGTATTGTCTTGAATCATCGCTTTCGGCTTCACTGCGGGTGCGCTCATGCTCGGTCCTTTCTCTTGATGTTGCAGAGAAATACTTTGGTCTCCGGGATGTGCGAGTTGGCGTCGCCGACGCTGGCTGTGAGATCATTGCAGATGTCTCCTTGCACGATCCCCGCGTAGCCCCAATGCCATGGCAGCCCGACCTCGTCGATCATCTGACCTTCGATAAAAAATGGTTGGAAACGTTCTGTAACGAGCGCATAGACCTCGATGGAACCCCGCGCGCTGCTCACGATGACCTTGTCACCGTTCTCGATTTTTTCGCGCTTCGCGAACGCGGTGCCGATCTCGACGAATGCGCTGGGCACCAGGCCCGCGAGCCAGGGCATGTTGCGGCTCATCGCGCCGGTCTGCCAATGCTCGGAAACCCGGTATGTCGTAGCGATGATCGGAAAGTCGGCCGGCTTGCCGTAAACGTCGAATTCGGTGGAGTGCCACACTTGGGCGCAGGGATTCGACTGAGTCTTGGAGAACGGGTTTTTCACCGGGCTCTCCACCGGCTCGTAATGCTCGGGAAAGGGGCCGTCAACAAGGTCCGGCGAATAGAGCTGCCCGACGCCCGATGCCAGCATGATGAAAGGATTGGTTTCGCCCGGCGGCATGCCGCCGTCGGGGACATCGCCTTCCCATGCATTCTTCTCGGCGTTCCACCGGATGACCCACTTGCGCGGGTTGAACGGCTCGCCTTTGCGGTTCACCGAGGCGCGATTGTAGAGAATCCGCCGGTTCATCGGCCACGTCCATGCCCACTTCGGATGGAGTCCGATCTTGTTCGGTGCATCGGAGGTATCGCGGCGCGCGGCCAGGTTGCCTTCTTCGGTGTAGCCACCGCAGTAGATCCAGTTCCCGGACATGGTGCTGCCGTCGTCGCGCAGCTGCGCGAACCCGGGCACCTGCTTGCCGGCGGCGAACTCCTTGCCATCTTTTTCGGTTATGTTGACCAGGAAGCGTCCGTTGAGCTCACGAGCGACGCGATGGGGGTCGGCGTGCTCTCCATAATCCCATGCCAGGCGGCGGATCGGCTCCGGAAACACGCCATCCTTCTCGTAGGCACGCTTCATGGCTTTGGCCAGACCGTCGACGATATCGAGGTCGGGGCGGCTGTCGGCGATCGGCTTGATTGCCTGGTGACGCCACTGCGCCCAGCGCCCGCTATTGACGATGCTGCCTTCCTTCTCAACGCCGGAACAGGCAGGCAGAACGAAAACCTCTGTCGGGATTCGAGATGGATCAGCGCCCGGCCGCTTCCAGAAGCTCGCGGTCTCGTGCTCGAACAAATCGGCGACCACCATCCAATCGAGCTTATCGAGACCGGCACGTATCAATCGCGCGTTGGCGCCGCCGACCGCGGGGTTCTGGCCGAAGCAGAAGAGCCCCTTGATTTCGCCGGCGAGCATGGCGTGGGTGAGCGCGAGAAACGCGTAGCCCTGTCCTTGAAAGCCGCGACCGAGCTTCGGCAGGTGAGCGAAGCCGAACTCATTCTCACTCGTGGCGTGATCGCCCCACCATGCTTTCAGCAGACTCACGACATACTTGGGGGTGTTCTGCAGCCAGTTGGCGCTCGCCGCGTTGGCCGCCACCGGAGTCACCCGCTTCAAATAACTCTTCAGATCAACATCCGCTTCCACCGGCAGCTTCAGATAGCCCGGCAAGCCGTCCCAGTTAAGTCCCTGATCGGTCGAGCCCTGCACGTTGGACTCACCGCGCATGGCGTTGACGCCGCCGCCCGCCACACCGATGTTGCCAAGCAACAACTGCAGGATGGCGTAGGAGCGGATGTTCTGGGTGCCGTGGCTGTGCTGCGCCGTACCCATGGCGTAAAGCCATGTGCCGGCCCGGTCGGGAGCAAAGGTCGAGGTGTAGAGGTCGCACACTCTCAGGTAGTTTTCTTTCGGAGTGCCGGTAATGCGGCACACGGCATCGGCGTTGTAGCGCGAGAAGTGCTGCTTTAACAGTTGAAACACACAGCGGGGATGCTTGAGCGTGGGATCGCGCCGCGGCTGTCCCTGGCCGTCCAGCGCGTAGGC
>DATFGD010000356.1:0-5190 GCA_035249725.1 Burkholderiales bacterium | reverse complement strand
ATCAACGCCACGTCAGCCGGTCTTAACGACGAAATGCCGCCGCTTCCTGAAACGGCTATTGCCCCGGGCGCACTCGCGTACGACATGGTGTACGGCCGGATCACGCCTTTTATGCACTTTGCCCGGGATCGCGGTGCGCGCATCGCCGATGGGGCCGGCATGCTGGTCGAGCAGGCAGCCGAGTCGTTCTTCATCTGGCGCGGCGTGCGGCCGCAGACGGCCGCGGTGATCGCCAAGCTGAGAGCATGCTAGGGGCAGCGTGGCGGTGGACGTGGCGGCTCACGTTGCTCGCGCTCATTGCGCTCACCCTGGTTCAGTTCTGGTTCGCGGTCCACATCTGGTACTGGAGCCGCAACAATCCCGAGATGACCGCATTCATGGAAAGCCGTCTCGAAAAGCTTCGGGAAAAGCGTCCCCGGACGGCGCTCAAGCACCAGTGGGTGCCATATCAGCGCATTTCGGTGAATCTCAAGCGGGCCATCGTCGCGGCCGAGGACGCGAAGTTCCTCGACCACGCCGGGTTCGACTGGGACGCGATGCAGAAAGCGTACGAACGCAACCTCCAGCGCGGAAAGGTCGTGGCGGGCGGGTCCACGATCAGTCAGCAACTCGCGAAGAACCTCTTTCTTTCCAGCGACCGTTCGTGGTGGCGGAAGGCGCAGGAAGCGGTGATTACCTTGATGATCGAGACCATTATGACGAAGCGCCGCATTCTGGAGATTTATCTCAACGTCATCGAATGGGGTGACGCCGTTTTCGGCGCGGAGGCCGCGGCGCGTTATCACTACGGCATGGCGGCATCCAACCTCAGTGCCGCGCAGGCTGCCCGGCTCGCGGCGATGGTTCCCAGCCCGCGCCGCTACGCACCGGGCCAGACGACCGCGTATCTGCAGCGGCGGACGGAGATCATCCTCGGTCGCATGCCTGCCGCGCGGGTGCCTTGACGTTCCGTAGTCCGGTCGGCGTATGGCGCGCCTTTTTTACGGAGATGCGTTAAAGTTCTGCTGCGCCAGGCTGGGCGCTACCACTGGAGATGATGCATGCAACGAAGAACGTTTCTCACTGCGCTGGGTGTCCTGGGCGCTTCAGGCTTGGCTCGCGCCTCGGAACAGCGCTTCCCATTGCTCGCCCAGGCGGCGCCGCGGATGCGCTCGCCGGATGTCATTTTCGTGCCGACGCCGAACGACGTCGTGAACAAGATGCTCGAAATGGCCAAGGTCACGGCGAAGGACGTGGTTTACGACCTGGGCTGTGGCGACGGGCGCATCGTGATCACCGCGGCGCAGCGCTATGGCTGTCGCGGCGTCGGCATCGACATCGACCCGGAGCGCATACGCGAGGCGACCGAGAACGTGCAGAAAGGCAAGGTCGCCGACAAGGTGAAGCTCGTTCAGGGCGATTTGTTCGAAACGGATATCAGTGAAGCGACCGTGGTCTCGCTCTACCTGCTTACCGAGCTCAACCTCAAGCTGCGCCCCAAACTGATGAAAGAACTGCGCCCCGGCACCCGCGTCGTCTCGCATGCCTTCGCGATGGGTGACTGGAAGCCCGAGCGCACCGAAAACGTGAACGGCGCGTCGGTTTACTTGTGGTGCATCCCGCCGCGGAAGGCGTAGATCACGGAAGAGCCAGCGCTCGACGGCGGGAGTTGACCGCGCGCGCCGGGCGGCATAATGTGGCAGGCACCGGATGCCCCAAGCCGGGGCGTCACCCACCGCGGCGAGATGATCGCGGGTCGATTAAGTTACTCCGAGGAGTTTTTGAACAGCGCGCTTTGCCGTGTCACGGCGGAGCTGCGTCGCCTTATCAACTGCAACTGGAGTGACTGATGATTCAACTCAATATCAACGGTAAAACCCATCAGGTCGAAGTCGAACCGGATACGCCCCTGCTGTGGGTCATACGCGAACAGGTCGGCCTGACGGGCACGAAGTACGGCTGCGGTGTCGCCGCTTGCGGTGCCTGCACTGTGCATCTCGACGGCCAGCCGGCACGCTCATGCTCGGTTCCTGTGTCTGCCGTCGCCGGCAAACGCATCGTGACCATCGAGGGTCTGTCAAAGGACGGCTCGCATCCGGTTCAGAAAGCATGGGCCGAGCTCGACGTGCCGCAATGCGGATATTGTCAGTCCGGGCAGATCATGGCTGCCGCGGCGCTGCTCGCGAAAAAGCCCAAACCGAGCGACAAAGATATCGATGAGGCGATGACCAATATCTGTCGCTGCGGCACCTACCAGCGGATACGGGCGGCAGTCCATCTTGCCGCAGGATCCGGTAAACGGGGCGGATCGATCATCCATATCGTGACCGGTGCAGCGACCGATGGCTCATCCTTGTCCGCTGTGCCGTCCGACCCGGCGCAGGCGTAAGGAGACGACCATGAAAAAGACGCCCTCCAGCAAGTCCCTCAACGTTTCGCGCCGCAAATTCATCGTTGGCACTGCCGCCGCGAGTGGTGGCCTGGCACTCGGCTTCCGCTTGCCGTTCGGAAGCGAGGCGTACGCTCAAAGTTCGCGCGCCGCCGATCCGGAAATCAATGCATGGGTCGTCGTCAAGCCGGACGACACGTGTGTCATACGCATCGCGCGCGCCGAGATGGGGCAAGGCACCCATACCGGTCTCGCCCAGCTCGTTGCCGAAGAACTCGAGTGCAGCTGGAACAAAGTCGCGATCGAACCCATCACGCCGGGACAGAATCTCGCCCGCAAGCGCGTGTGGCGCAACATGTCGACCGGCGGCAGCCGGGGCATTCGCGAGTCGCAGGATTACGTTCTGCGCGGCGGCGCCGCGGCGCGCATGATGCTGATGCAGGCGGCCGCGGATCAGTGGAAAGTGCCGGTCGGCGAGCTGACGGTCGCGGACGGCGTCATCACGCACAGCGCATCCGGCCGAACCACCAGCTACGGCAAGGTTGCAGCCGCGGCTGCCAAACTTCCGGCACCCGACCCGAAGAGCATCAAGCTCAAGGACCCGCGGAGTTGGAAGGTTGCCGGCAAGCCGATGAAGCGGCTCGACACGGCGGACAAGGTCAACGGCAAACAGATGTACTCGATCGACTTGAAGCTGCCTGGCATGTTGCACGCTGCGGTCAAGGCTTGCCCGGTATTCGGCGGCAAGCTGGTGAGTTTTGACGAGGGCAAGATCAAGGGCATGCGCGGCGTGCGCAGCGCGGTCAGGGTAGATGATACGGCGGTCGCGGTCGTGGCCGACACCTGGTGGAGAGCCCAGAAGGCGCTCGCTGCGCTGCCGATCGTCTGGGATGAAGGTCCCGCGGCAACGCAGTCAAGCGCGACCATTGCGGCGCGCCTCAAGGAAGGCCTCACCTCGAGCGAGGACGTGTTTGCTTATCGAAATGACGGCGATGCGCCGAACGCCATCGCGGGCGCGGCCAAAAAGGTGGAGGCGGTCTACAGTACGCCGTTCGTGTCCCACTCGTGCATGGAAGTCATGAATTGCACCGTCCGAATCTCCGCGGACAAGGCGGAGGTCTGGATGCCGAGTCAGAACGCGGAAGCATCGCTCGCTGCGCTGTCGGCGGTGTCCGGTCTTCCGCTCGCTCAATGTGAAGCCTACAACCATACGCTGGGCGGCGGATTCGGGCGGCGCGGCGGCACGCAGGATTTCGTGCGCCAGGGGGCGGCCGTTGCCAAGCAGTTTTCCGGTGTACCCATCAAGATGATCTGGAGCCGCGAAGAGGACCAGACGCATGATTTCTATCGCCCGATCGGGCAATGCCGGCTCGCAGCGGGCATCGATCAGAGCGGCAACCTGTCCGCGCTGCACATCCGGGTCTCGGGGCAGTCGATCAATGCTTACCTGGCTCCGCATAACATCAAGGACGGCAAGGACCGCCGGCAGCTCCAGGGATATTACACGGAGGCGGGCGACGCGCAGTTCGGTTATACCGTTCCGAACCTGTTGATCGAATATGCGATGCGCAACACCCACGTCCCGGTCGGACCGTGGCGTGGCGTCAACACCAACCAGAACGGCGTGTACCTCGAATGCTTCATGGACGAGGTGGCGCGCGCGGCAGGCAAGGATCCGCTCGAATTCAGGCGCGCCATCCTGAAGAATCACCCCAAGCACCTCGGCGTTCTCGAGGCGGCGGCCGATAAGGCCGGGTGGGGGAAGCCGCTTCCAGCGGGCGTTCACCGCGGCATTGCGCAGTTCATGGGGTACGGCAGCTATTCGGCTGCAGTTGCCGAGGTGTCGGTCAGCGGCAAGGGCGAGGTCAAGGTGCACCGCATGGTGCTCGCGCTGAATTGCGGACACCAGGTCAATCCCGCGACCATCGCCGCCCAAGTGGAGGGATCAGTGGCGTACGGGTTCGACACACTGCAAACCGAGTGCTCCGTCGACCGGGGACGTATCGTGGAAACGAACTTCCATACCTACCGCATTGCCCGTCTCGCCCAGATGCCGCGGATCGAAACGGTAATCGCCCCGACTTACGATTTCTGGGGCGGCGTGGGTGAGCCGACAATCTGCGTGACGGCGCCGGCGGTGCTGAACGCGATCTACGCGGCGACCGGCAAGCCGGTGCGCAATCTGCCGATCAAGAACCACGGCCTGACGCTGGTCTGACAGAAGTTACACCGCGGGCGTGCGTCGGTTTGCGTGCACTGTACTGCTTGCCGTGACGGCAGGATGTGCGACCGTACCCGGCGCGGTCGCACCCTATCGCGTCGTAGGCGATGCGATCCCGGAGCCGCTCGCGGCTTCGGGTGAGGCGGCCCGCGGGCGCGAGGTGATTGCCGGCCGCGACGGAAATTGCGTTCTCTGCCACTTCGTTCCGGGTGCGGGAAAGCGCGTCATGGGCGATCTGGGGCCTTCGCTTGCGGAAGTGGGGTCACGCCTGAACGCCGGTCAGATCCGGCTGCGGATCGTCGATGCCAGGCGATTGAACCCGGATACCATCATGCCGTCCTACTATCGCGTGGACGGCTTCGATCGCGTAGCCGAGGCGTACCGCGGCAAACCGGTCCTGACGGCACAAGAGATCGAGGACGCGATCGCTTACTTGAGGACTTTGCGTTGAAGGAAATGGTTACGCGCCGTTTTTTTCTTTCGGCTTTGGGCGGGCTCGCAGCCATCCCGCTGTGCGGTCAGCGCAGCGCGCGAGCGAGCGATACGCTGACTTCGCTGATCGATAAGGTAACGAACGGTGCGCGGGTCAGGGAAGGCAAGG
>DATFGD010000355.1:0-4567 GCA_035249725.1 Burkholderiales bacterium | reverse complement strand
GCTGCGAACGGGCTTCGTCAGCGCAGCAATATCGAGGTCCAGTCCCCGGAACACGCGTTCGATGGCTGCAACATCGTATGGCGCGCGATGGAGTCGCGTCATATAGTGCAGAAAGTCGTTTCCGGTCAGGTAATACGGCGGATTGAACCGTTCCGGAAGATATGCGAGCCGCGCGCGGGCCGATGTCAGGCGGTGCGATCGGCCGAAGATCTCGATGCGGCCGTCATCGATGTCGCAGAAGTCCAGCAGACATTTGAGCAACGTCGTCTTGCCCGCGCCATTGACGCCAATCAATCCGAAAAACTCCCCCCGCTGCACGTTCAGCGAGATGCCGGCAAGGGCGGTTGTGTCTCCGTATGTTTTCGTGACCTGTGCAAAACGCAACGCCGGCGTTTCGTTCGGCGACGTCTGCGGGCCTTGACTGCGCATGGACGTAAAAGTAGCCCAAACGCACCGAGGCCACAACGGTATCCAGTGCGCGTTGCGGCGGACCCTTACATTCACTGAAAATAATAATGCGCTTCGTCGACTGCGATGCCGATTCGCTGGTTCGCCGCCCTTCTTTGGTGGGGTTTGCGAACTGGTTTAGAATGAGCGGCTTTTAGTCGCCCGCGACCGCCTATCAGGCGATGGAAAATCTGGTCGAAATCAAGGATGTGAGCTTTGCGTACGAGGTGCGCCCCGTACTCAAGGGCATCAACATGGTCGTGCCGCGCGGCAAAGTTGTCAGCATCATGGGGCTGAGCGGCTGCGGCAAGACGACGCTGCTGCGTTTGATCGGCGGGTCGCTGAAACCGACAAAGGGCGAAGTGCGCGTCGCCGGGCAGGCGACCCACGAGCTCGACCGTGATGCGCTGTACGCCCTGCGCCGCAAAATGGGCATGCTGTTCCAGTTCGGCGCGCTGTTCACAGACATGACGACGTTCGACAACGTGGCATTTCAGATGCGCGAGCACACCGATCTTCCGGAATCGATGATCCGCGACCTCGTGCTGATGAAGCTCGACGCAGTCGGCTTGCGTGGGGCCCAGCATATGATGCCGTCGGAATTGTCGGGAGGCATGGCGCGGCGTGTGGCGCTGGCACGCGCAGTCGCCCTCGACCCGATGCTGATCATGTACGACGAGCCTTTCGCCGGCCTCGATCCGATCTCGCTCGGTGTGATCGGCGATCTCATCCGGCACTTGAACGATGCATTGGGCGCGACCTCGATCGTGGTCACGCACGACGTGCAGGAGTCGCTGAAGATCGTCGATTACGTCTATTTCATGGCGGAAGGGGTAATAGTGACGCACGGCACGCCTGAGGACATCCGCAATTCCAAGGCGCCGTTTGTGCATCAGTTCGTCTGGGGCGAGATGGACGGGCCCGTGCCATTCCAATACCCCGGCCGGGGGCTGGCCCATGAACTCGGTGTTGCGCCCGGTCATGCTTGACAGCATTGCGGCGCCGCTTCGGCGCCTGGGCCGGCAGTGTATCAGTGCGGTATGGCGCCTCGGCTATGCCAGCCGTTTTTTTCTCGCCGTGCTGTTACGCTCGGGCACGAGCTTCAGGCGTTTCCGGCTCGTCATCAAGGAGATCTACTTTGCCGGGGTGCTTTCGCTCATCATCATCATCGTTTCCGGCCTTTTCGTCGGCATGGTGCTGGGGTTGCAGGGTTACGAGACCTTACAGCGGTACGGATCGGCCGAGGCGGTCGGCACGCTGGTCGCACTGTCGCTTACCCGCGAGCTGGGACCGGTCGTGGCGGCGCTCCTCTTCGCGAGCCGCGCAGGATCCGCGATGACAGCCGAGATCGGTCTCATGAAAGCGACGGAGCAAATTTCGGCGATGGAAATGATGGCCGTCGATCCGATCGCCCGGGTCGTGGGACCGCGCTTCTGGGGCGGGCTCATTTCAATGCCGCTGCTCGCGGCGATGTTCAGTGCGATCGGCGTGTTTGGCGGTTATTTGATCGCCGTGGTGTTGATCGGAGTCGACGAAGGCGCGTTCTGGTCGCAGATGCAGGCCTCCGTCGATTTGCGTAACGACATTATCAACGGAGTCATCAAAAGCGTGGTCTTCGGTGTGACGATCACGGCGATCGCGCTGTTCGAAGGTTACGATGCGCCGCCGACCGCAGAAGGCGTATCGCGTGCAACGACGCGCACCGTGGTGACTTCGTCGCTCGCGATTCTGGGTCTCGATTTCGTTCTCACCGCGTTTATGTTCAGAGGAGCGTGAGTTCATGGAACGCAGCGTGCTCGATTTGTGGGTAGGGATCTTCGTGGCGGGCGGCATCGCAGCGCTCTTGATACTGGCGCTCAAGGTCGGTAACGCGAGCGAGACGTTCAACGTGGGCGACACCTATCGAGTGAACGCCCAGTTCGACAACATCGGGGGATTGAAGCCGCGTGCGCCGGTGAAGAGTGCCGGCGTGGTCGTGGGGCGTGTAGACGAGATCCAGTTCGACAACGAGCGTTTTCGCGCGCGGGTCGTGATGAACATCGACAAGCGCTATCAATTTCCGAAGGACAGCTCCGTGTCCATTCTTACGTCGGGATTGCTCGGTGAGCAGTACATCGGGGTCGAAGCCGGCGGCGACACCGAAAACATCCAGGAAGGCGGAACATTCAAGCTCACGCAGTCCGCAGTGGTGCTCGAAAAACTGATCGGTCAGTTCCTCTACAGTAAAGCTGCCGAAAGCGGCGAGGGCAAGAAATAATTTGTACAAATGCACGAATGAAAGGTAAGGCAATGAAATACGGGTTCTTGTTGATCATCATCGGATTCATGTTCGTTGGACCGGGACGGGCCGCGGACCTCGGGCCAGACGCCCTCGCGAAAAGCGTGACCGATGAAGTACTGGCCATCGTGCGCGCCGACAAGGATATCCAGTCAGGCGACCGCAAAAAGGTGCTGCAACTCGTCGAGTCGAAGATCGTGCCGCACTTCAATTTCAGGCGCATGACGCAGCTCGCCATGGGACGTAACTGGCGGCAGGCGAACGCTGAACAACAGAAGGTGCTGGTGGATCAGTTCCGTGCCCTGCTGGTGCGCACCTATACCGCGGCTTTCACCCAGTACCGGAATGAGACGGTCGAATATCGCCAGCCGCGCATGAAGCCCGGCGACACCGACGTCGTCGTGCAGTCGTTCGTCAACCGGCCGGGCGGTCCTCCCGTAGCGGTGGACTACAACATGGAGAAAACCGGCGAGGGCTGGAAGGTCTACAACGTGAAGATCGAGGGCGTGAGCCTTGTCGAGAACTACCGCAACACGTTCAACGCCGAGATTCAGAAGAGCGGTGTGGACGGCCTAATCCGCACCCTGACCGAGCGCAACCGACAGTTGGCGCAGCAGGTGCAGGGCGGATGATCTCGTGCGAAGGGGGGCGCTGCAAGCTGAGCGGCCCGGTTACGATCCGAAACGCCGCGGCGGTTCTCGAAGAGGGAAACCGGCTCTTCGCGAAAGATGGCGTGGCGGTCGATCTATCGGAAGTGACCGAGGTCGACTCCGCGGCGGTGAGCCTGCTCCTCGAGTGGCGTCGTGCGGCGCAGCGGCGCAATCAACGCATCCAATTTTTGAATCTTCCGGACAACTTGCAGAGCCTTGCCAAGGTCTACGGCGTCACCGATCTGCTCGGTGATGAACGGTGACCACTCCGGCGATCCGGGTCGAGCACGTCTCCAAGAATTACGGCCCGCTTCAGGCACTCGCGGATGTCTCACTGGAGATTCACCCGGGTGAGTTTTTCGGCTTGCTCGGCCCCAACGGCGCGGGCAAGACGACGCTGATCAGCATACTCGCCGGGCTCACCCTCGCCACCCGTGGCACCGCGCGCGTGATGGGCTACGACGTGCGCCAGCAATACCGCGAAGCGCGCAGCGCGCTCGGTGTGGTGCCGCAGGAACTCGTATTCGATCCGTTTTTCACCGTGCGCGAGACGTTGACGATACAGGCGGGCTACTTCGGATTCCGAAATGGCCGTGCCTGGATCGATGAGGTCATGCACCATCTCGACCTCATCGACAAGGCCGATACCAACATGCGGGCGCTTTCAGGCGGCATGAAACGTCGGGTGCTGGTGGCGCAGGCGCTCGTGCACAAGCCGCCCGTGATCGTGCTCGACGAGCCGACCGCCGGTGTGGACGTCGAACTGCGGCAGGCGCTGTGGCGTTTCATACGCAGCCTGAACAGCGACGGCCATACCATTGTTCTCACGACGCACTATCTCGAAGAGGCCGAAGCGCTGTGCGGACGCATCGCCATGCTGAAAGACGGAAAAGTCGTCGCGCTGGATACAACCCGGCAACTGCTGAGAATGCATTCCGGGTGTTACGTCGAGCTGCGCCTGGAGCCCGACCGGCTGCCTGAGGGGCTGGCGCGCAAAGTCGTGGAGCGGCGCGCGAACGGCGCTTACCGGCTCGCGCTGCCGGACTACGGCGATCTCGAGGCTCTCATGCGAGAGCTCCGTGCGGCCGGCGTGCGCGTGCAGGAGATGGAAGTGATGCAACCGGATCTGGAAGAAGTCTTCGTTCAGATCATGCAGAAGTCGTGATCAGCCCGCGCGAAATCACCGGCGCGG
>DATFGD010000354.1:0-3115 GCA_035249725.1 Burkholderiales bacterium | reverse complement strand
GGTAGCCGCCGGTTCCCTTCCCCGTGGACAGCGACGCGAACGCAGCGCCGCCCTGCACGCCGCAGGCGATTGCGAAAACAATTGCAGGATACGTCGTGCGAAGCGTGCGTTTCATGGGCTCCCCCTCAACCCAACCGCTCGTGCAAGAGCGTTGCTTTCTTGAGCGCGGCCTCGTCGATCGTGATGCCGAGTCCGGGCCCGCGCGGCACCTCGACGTGCCCGTCGCGCAGCACGAAATCGCTTTCGGGGCAGAGCGGATCCTTGGCCGTCGCGTTCAGCCCCAGAACGAATTCCGCTGCGCCCATCATGCGCGATACAGGAATGCTCGCGTAGAAATGCGCGCCGGCGGCCGCTTCGAGCTGCGACTGCACCGCCAGTCCGCCGCAGTTCAACTGGATGTTCGCGGCTTCCGCTACCGCGGCGATTTTCTTCGCGGGCGTGATGCCGCCCAGCTTGTAGAGCTTGATGCAGAACGCGTCCACCGCGCGCGCGTGGGCAAGCGCATACGCGTCCTGCAACGTAAACAGCGCTTCGTCGGCCATGACCGGCACGCCGTCTGCAGCGCGCCGTATTTCGCCCATCGCCGCGAGATCGCGGCGTGCGACCGGTTGCTCGATGTAGCCCAGGCCCATGGGTTTGAGTTCCCGTATGGCGGATAGCGCGTCCGCGAGCGTCCAGCCGGTATTGGGATCGACGCCGATCATGACGTCATCGCCCACGGCGCGCCGCACTTCTTCGAAATTCTTCACGTCCTGCTGCCAGCCGCGGCGATCCGCCATTTTGAGACAGAGAACCCGGATGCCGAAATCGTTTACTGCGCGCTCGGCCTCGCCGACCATCGTCGCCGTATCCTCCGCCATGCTGACCGACCATTCGAGCGGAATGCGCGGCTGACAACAGCCGCCGATCAAGTTGTAGAGCGGCGTTTTCACTGCCTTGCCGATCGCATCGTAGAGCGCGATATCGAGCACCGCGCGTGCTGCCGGGTTGCCGGCGAGGCGGTTATCGAACATCTCGTTCGCCGCAGCGATGTCGAAGATCGACTTCCCGAGCAGCGCGGGTCCGTAGATCTCCTTGATGGCGGCGACCGCGCTTTGCGTCGTATCCGCGACGAAGTGCCCGGGGCTGATGGGCCGGATCTGCGCACAGCCGGTCACGCCTTCGGCATGGATCTTCACCAGAACCGGCTTGCCGAGCACGCGGTCCGCGGGGCCCGTGTCGTAACTCCCGCTCGAGAAGATGCGTTGCACCCGCGCCGAAAGGCTCGTCACAAAAATTTCGATGCCGTCGATTTTCACGCGCCTCTCACTGCGGGTTGATGCCCGCCGCCTTCACTACCCGCTCCCAGCGCGGGATTTCCTCGCCGATGAAACGCGAGAACGCTTCAGGCGTGCCGCCGACGGGCTCAAAACCCTGGTTCATCATGCGCTCCTTGATATCGGGCGCGCGCATGATCTTGCCGGTTTCCTGCGCGAGCCGCGCCACCGTGTCGCGCGGAACGCCCCGCGGCAGGAGCAGCCCGTACCACGATGCCGCATAGTAGCCGTTGAGTCCCGCTTCTTCTATCGTCGGAACGTTCGGGAGCACACTGCTCCGCTTCGATATCGAAACGCCAAGCGCTTTTATCCGCCCGGCAGTAATGTGCGGCAGCGCCGCGGGAATCGAACTGAAGAGGAGCTGCACTTCTCCGGAGAGCAGCGCGACGATCGATGGCGCTGCCCCTTTGTAGGGAACGTGGACCATATCGATGCCGGCAAGCGAGGCGAAAAGCGCCATCGCGAGGTGCGTGATATTGCCGGCGCCGCCCGAACCGTACGAAAGCTGCTTCGGATGCGCCTTGGCGTGCGCGATCAATCCCTTGACGTCATTGGCGGGCAACGCCGAATGCGCGGCGAGCACCGACGGCCCGATCGCGATGAGGCTCACTGGGACGAAATCCTTCCGGATATCGAACGGCAGCCGCGCAAAGAGCGCCGGTATGGCGATGGTGGAATTCGCCATGAGCAGCGTATGGCCATCGGGATTCGCTTTTGCGACGATCTCCGCGCCGATGTTGCCCGCCGCGCCCGGCCGGTTGTCCACGATGAATGAGCCGCCCAACGTGTCGCCCAATTTCTGCGCGATGGCGCGCGCCGCGATATCCGTCGCGCCGCCGGGGGCAAAACCCACCACGATGCGGACTGGCCGCGAAGGATACTTCTGCGCGATGGCGCCGCACGGAGCGAGCAGCGACAGCGCGAGCGCTGCGAGAACGGCGCGATGACCACTATGCATGCCAGGGTTCCTTTGCGGCATTGGAGCCGGTATGGGCTGCTACAGGACTTCGCAGCTTAATGAAATGCCGCGCGCGTGCCAACATCGGGTTGACCGCACGGGTCGCCTTTGCTACGGTTCCAGCGCCTGGTTCACTATGTTGGACACTCTAAGTATGACGACCGCCACGAAGGTTGAAGGGATGGAGCACGCGTCATTCGAAGTCGTGCCGACGAATGCTGCGCTGGGCGCGGAAGTGCGCAGCATCGACCTCAAGACCATCGATGCGCCGGTGTTCGCGCGCTTGCATCAGGCGTGGCTGGAACACGTGCTGCTCGTCTTTCGCGGGCAGTCGCTGGGCGCCGGGGATCTCGTGCGGCTCGTCCGCTTTTTCGGCACGCCGGTCACCTCATCGAACCTCCATCAGCGCAATCTGGAAGAGCGCATCGCCAACCAGTTGTTCGATCTCCCGCCTGAAGTCACGGTCGTGTCCAATCTCAAAGAAGACGGCAAGCCGATCGGCATCCTCGGCGACGGTGAGATCGTCTGGCACTGCGATTTTTCGTTCAAGGAGCGACCCACCGCAGCGCGCATGCTGGTCGCGATGGAGGTGCCGCCGCGGGAGCACGGCGGCTTCACTTATTTTCTCAATTGCTATGCCGCGTACGACGCCCTGCCCGCGGCAATGAAAAAGCGCATCTCCGGAAAGACGATCAAGCAAGCGAACATCGTGGACACCGCGTTGAAGCTGCGCCCCGGCGCTTCACTCGACGAGGACATCCGCACCACGCCGGGTCCAAGCCATCCGATCATTTCGACGCATCCCGAAACCGGCTGCAATATGCTCTTCCTCGGGCGCAGG
>DATFGD010000353.1:0-2639 GCA_035249725.1 Burkholderiales bacterium | reverse complement strand
CGACGCGCGATTTGCGCGCGCTGCGGCGCGACCGCATCGGGTTCATCTTCCAGGCGCCGTATCTCATTCCGTTCTTGAACGCGATCGACAACGTCGCGCTGCTTCCCATGCTCGCCGGGGTATCGAACAAACACGCGCGTGAGCGCGCGCTCGAAATGCTCACTGCGCTCGACGTCGCACATCGGGGCGCGGCGCTGGTTTCTGAACTTTCGGGCGGCGAACAGCAGCGCGTCTCCATCGCGCGGGCGCTCGTGAACCGGCCGCCCATCATTCTCGCCGACGAGCCGACTGCGCCGCTCGACAGCCGGCGCGCGCTTACGGTCGTCACCATACTGAACCGGCTCGCGGTCGAGTATCGGACAGCGATCATCGTTGTAACGCACGATGAAAAGATCATCCCGACATTCAGGCGCATCTATCACATCCGCGACGGCCGCACCGTGGAAGAGAAGGGCGAGGGTCGCGGGGTCGCATTGGACAACGCGGCGGTCAACGCAGGTTAGGCCGGTGACGATACGCTGCCGCCTCGCCCCATCAGGGGCCGCCACCGTAGCCCACTTCGACCGCTGTGCTCAGCAGTTCGAGGATTCTGCGTCGTTACTGAAAGCATCCGCCGCGGCATTCTCGTGCGGGTGAAATCGTCCATGCCGACGGCAACCGGGCATACGCCAACGAGCCGACGGCCAATGCCGAGCTTTGATGCCGATTACCGGGGCTCGCTCATGTTGGGCTGTTTTGCTCGCCGCAGGCGGCAGCACAAGCAGCGGCTATGTCTCGCGTACCAAACGTGTCTTGGGCATGCCGGCCCCGATGTAAACATTCTGCGGGCCCGGTCCGCCTGCCACTGCAACGTAAATCTCGTCTGGACTGCGTACTCGCCACACCGTGCTCGCATCGCCCCGTCCTGCAGCGCGCTCGGTAGACGCAAACGCCTCGGCAAAGTGATCGATCGGCAGCCGCGCCAGCTCCCACAATCGCTGCTGAACGTCACGCTTGCTCAACCCCGCTTCGTGTAACGATCGGGCGTGATTTACACCCAAGAGCAGCAGCGCGCCGTCGCCACCGCCATACATCGGCGGCATGTTGGTTGCGATTTGCCGCAGAATTTCGTCCGGCCCGACGCCTTCCCCTCCTGAGATGTTGCAGAAATTGGAGGCTTTGAACGCCGTAACGGTGCTGTCCTCGCGCTTGTAGCCGCGATCGACGTGAAACGGCGTCCATGGATTTTCTTCCTCGTTCTCGCCGCAGAGGTACGAGTAACGAAGCGGCGAGCCGAAACTTGTTTTGGAATACACTCCCGGCAGAGCGCCGCCGGCGTTGACAAGCGTCAGCCGTACCGCACGACCGATGGTGGCGTTTGCCCGCCAGCCCGGCCCCAGGCAACCTGTACGGTAGTTGATTTCCAACTTGTCGCGTATCGGTCCGTTCACCAGAAAAAACGGGGTCATGGGATTGGTCGTAACCTGCATGAGCTCGAGCGGATAGGTCGCATCGCTCACACCTTCGATCGCCGCTATCAGTAGCGGCATGTATTCGGCCTTGCAGCCCGCCATAATTGCGTTCACCGCAAGCACTTCGACAATGGTTCGACCCTTGCGTGGAGGAAGCACTGCCACGACATCGTCTGCCTTGCGACCCGAAGCAGCGACGAATTTCGCAACAGCCTCCGGCGTGGCCGGAATTATCGGAAGTCCGTCGGTCCAACCCTGTTCGTAAGCATGTTCGTAGCTGCGGACAAGCAGGTCGGCAACCGAGTCTCCTTTGATTTTCAACGTGGCTTGGATCATGTTGCGCCTCGTTTATACCGGCACCGCGGAACGAGCAATCCCCGGTGGATTAATTTCCTTGACCACATCCTGCAAGCGTCTCTCGATCTCCGCCGGCGGAAGGGTAAACCCGTCAATTACGGTCTCAATCATTGCTTGAGCACGCTTCCGTAATGCGTCTGTTTCGAGCTGACGTATCGGGTTGGGGGTTTCTGCAATAACGACGTAGGGAAAATCGTGCGTCGCAGACATCCGGCGCGCGAATTTGGAGAACATGTCGGTGACCACCATCACCGCCGGAATGCCCCGCTTTTCGAGGGCTGGTGCGACGTGGCTACACCACGTCGTGCACGATCCTCAGTCGCCGGTCGCGGTGATGACTACGTCTACGCGGCCGACCAGGTCGTCGAGGCGGTTCTGCATCGTATCGAGGAGTTTGCCCGCACGCAGCGGCAACTCGCGAACCGGCTGCTCCATGACCACCGCCTTCAGCTCGAAGCGTTCCTGCAGGAGATGGCCAAGCGACCTGAGAACGTGCACCGCGGAAGGCCGCCAGTTGGGCAGCAAACCCACGACCTTGCCGTCGAGTGTCGCGGGCCGCGGCGCAAGCTTGCTCGCATTCGAAATATCGTCGAGATAAACGGCAAGCGGAGAAACCATCGTAAGCTCTAAGGCAGTCATCTGCATTCCTTTTATTCTGAAGAAAACGGGCCGCCAGCCGCGTGGACATCATTCCTATATCAAGGTTCGTGGGCTGCCGTGGCTGGAGATTACGTCACGCCCTGTGACCGAGGGTTGATCAGGATCAAGCTCTCCGCGCTGTCCGGTGCGACAATTGGGAAAAACCGTAAATACGCGAGAACTCTGGCGATT
>DATFGD010000352.1:0-4369 GCA_035249725.1 Burkholderiales bacterium | reverse complement strand
GAAATGGAAGCGCGATGTCGAGGACGCGCTCAAGGAACTCCATCGGCGCGTGAAGGCGATGGAAGGGGCGTCACGTGCGGACGCGCCGATTGCCGAGAGCGCGCCTCGAACCGGCTCCGCTCACGACTTATCTGCCCTTGGATCGCGTTCTGGCGCTGAAGCGCCGCACAGCGATGATGCGTTGCCCAAGGCCGAAGCTGCCGGTGCGCCGCCGTTGGCCGAGTCTGTTCCGGCTTCCGGCTCGACGCCACCCCGGGCGCCGGCGCCACCGTCGGGAATCTGGAATTTTCTTTTCGGCGGCAACACGCTCGTCCGCTTGGGAATCATCGTCCTCTTCTTCGGCGTGGCGTTCCTGCTGAAGTATGCCGTCGAACACACCCGCATTCCGATCGAGATTCGGCTAAGCGGCGTTGCGCTCGGCGCGATCGTGCTGCTCGCAATCGGTTGGCGATTGAGGCTCAAGCGGCCGGGGTACGGACTCGTCATGCAGGGCGGCGGGATCGGGGTTTTGTATTTGACCGTGTTCGCGGCGTTTCGCATCTGGCACTTGCTGCCACCCGGCGTGGTGCTCGGCCTGCTGGTCGCGATGGCGATTTTCTCGGCGATGCTCGCCGTGCTGCAGGATTCACGTTCGCTCGCCGCAGTCGGGGTGTCGGGCGGATTTCTCGCGCCGATACTTGCGTCGACCGGCGGCGGCAGCCATGTCATGTTGTTTTCGTTCTACGCGCTGCTCAATCTCGGCATCCTGTGCATCGCCTGGTACAAGGCGTGGCGCGTGCTCAATCTGCTGGGTTTCGCCTTCACCTTCGTGATCGGGCTCATGTGGGGCAGCCGCTACTATCGTCCGGAGCATTTCTCGAGCACCGAGCCCTTCCTCATTCTGTTTTTTCTGTTCTACGTCGCCATTGCGGTGCTGTTCGCGATCCGCCAAGAGGCGACCATCAAGGATCGCGTCGACGGCACGCTCGTGTTCGGCACGCCGCTCATCGCGTTTGGCCTGCAGACGGTTCTTGTCCGCAACATCGAATATGGCGCCGCTTTTTCGGCGCTCGCGGTGAGCGCGTTCTACCTCACGCTCGCCAGGAGCCTGTACACGCGCAGGGGCGAGCACATGCGTCTCCTGGTGGAAGGCTTTATCGCGCTAGGCGTCGCATTCGGTACGCTTGCGATACCGCTGGGGCTCGACGGCCGCTGGACTTCGGCCGCATGGGCGCTCGAAGGTGCGGCGATCGTCTGGGTCGGTGTGCGGCAGGAACGGAAGCTCGCATGTGTCTTCGGCGTGGTGCTGCAGTTCGCGGCCGGCATCGCGTTCCTGCTGGACGCGCACGGGACGCGAGCCGCGCTTCCGGTGCTCAACAGTGCGTACCTCGGGGCCGTCTTCGTGAGCACCGCGGGACTCTTTTCAGCCTGGTACCTGGGCCGCCATCCGGGCCGCCTCGGGAAATGGCAGAACGCGGTGCGCGTTGCGCTTTTCGTGTGGGGGACGCTGTGGTGGTTCGCGGCGGGTATCGAGGAAGTGGAGACGCATCTCGCGTCGCGATACGAGCTGCACGCGACGCTGGGCTTCTTTCTCGCGTCGTGCGTCGCGTTCAGCATGCTGGCGCGCAGGATCGCGTGGCGTGAGGCGAAATATCCTGCGCTCGCGTTGCTGCCACTCTTGTGGCTCGCGGGCACCTTCGAACTCGACTTCGGCGTTCATCCGTTCGCAAACTTCGGCTACATCGCGTGGCCGCTCGCGTTCGCTGCGCATTACTGGATCGTGCACCGCCACGAGAACGATACGCGGCATATGCAGTGGTGGCATGCCGCTTCATTGTGGCTCGTGACTGCGCTCGCAGCGTGGGAGGTCGGGTGGCAGATCATGGATGCCCTCAGAGCGGGTGAGGGTTGGCACCTGATCTCTTGGGCGATCGTTCCGGGCGGCGTGCTCGCTTTCCTCGCGTCCCGCGGCGAACGGATCGCATGGCCGGTTGCCTCGAACCTGCGTGCGTATCTCGTGCTGGGCGCGCTGCCGCTCGCCGCGTTCCTGTGGTTGTGGATCGTGTACATCAACTTCGCGAGCAACGGCGCGGCGGATCCGCTGTCGTATCTGCCGATCCTGAACCCGCTCGATCTCGCGCAGGCGGGTGCGTTGATGGTGCTTTCTGCTTGGCTTGCGAGACTGCAGCGCGCCGATGTCACGCCGCCGCGGTTCCTGCGCTCGCCGGTGCTGCGTTACGGCGCGCTCGGCATTGCCGCATTCATCTGCCTGAACGGCATGCTCTTGCGGACGCTGCATCACTGGGCGGCCGTGCCGTTCATGCTCGATGCCATGCTGCGCTCGATGCTCGTGCAGGCTGCATTCTCGGTTTTCTGGAGCCTGCTCGCGCTGTGCGCGATGTTGCTCGCCACCCGATATGCTGTCCGGGGCCTGTGGATCGTCGGCGCCGCGCTGATGGGCGCGGTCGTCGTGAAACTCTTCTTCGTCGATCTTTCGAACGTCGGCGGCGTGGAGCGCATCGTATCGTTCATCGCAGTCGGCGTGCTCATGCTGGTAATCGGATATTTCTCGCCGGTGCCGCCGCGCACTGCAACGGAGGAACAATGAAGCGACTGGCAGGCGCCGTGCTCGCCTTATGTGTGACGGCGGCAGGCGCTGCCGAAAAGCCGGGCGATTTCGCTTATGCCATGCCCGTTGCGACCGAGGGGGGCGAGGCGTTCTACCAGGTAGAACTGCCCGCCGCACTTTACCGCGGCGTCGCGCATGCGGACTTGCGCGATGTTCGCGTCTTCAACGCACAGAACGAAACGGTGCCGCACGCAATCCGGCCGCGTGCGCCGGGCAGCAGCGCGGCGCCGGAAACGGTTAGGCTTCCATTCTTTCCTTTGCGCGGTGAGCCGGGCCGTGAAGTCGAGGATCTCCATGTGCGCGTACAGAAGCGGTCCGATGGCACGGTCGTCGATATCCGCAGCGGCGACAAGAATGCGGGACGCCGGCACGTAACGCGCGGCTATCTCGTCGATGCCTCCCATGCCAGGCAGGGCATACAGGCTTTGCTCTTCGAGTGGAAGACGCCGCGGGAAGGGTTTTCGGGCAAGGTGAGCATCGAGGGCAGCGATGACCTTGCCCGGTGGAACACGATGGTGCGCGATGCGTCTCTGCTCGACCTGGAATTCGGCGGTCATCGTCTGGAGAAAAAACGCATCGATATCCGGCCGCCGCACTACCGATATCTGCGCGTGTCGTGGCCGCAAAGCCAGAAGGAAATCGAGTTCAGCGCCATACGCGCGGAGCACGTCCCGGCTCACATGGAACCGCAGCGCGCATGGCTCACGCTGTCCGCGCCGGCGGCCGGAAAAAATCCCGGCGAGCATGAGTATGAAGTGGGCGGCGCCATCCCGTTCGACAGGCTCCGCGTGGAACTGCCCCAAGCGAACACGGTCGCGCAAATTCAGATTTTCACCCGCGACAAACCGTCTGACGAGTGGCGAGCGTTGGCGAGTGCGCTGGTCTATCGGCTGCGGCGCGATGGCAGCGAAGTAGCGAGTCCGGAGATCGCGGTGAGCGGTCGCAGCGCGCGCACCCTGCTGCTGCGCGTGGATCAGCGCGGCGGCGGCATTGGCAGCGGCGCGCCGGCCGTCTATGTGGGATGGCTCCCGCAACAGCTCGTTTTCGCGGCGCGCGGGGAGGGTCCCTTCCGACTCGCGTATGGGGCCCACACCGCGCAGGCCGCCGCCTTCCCGATCAATTCCCTGCTCCCGGGGTATGGCACGGACAGACAATTTGCGGTCAAGCCGGCAAAACTCGGTGAAGCGGTCACGCTCGCCGGCGAAAAGCAGAGGCGCGCGCCGATCGACTACCGACGTTGGATACTGTGGATGAGTCTCATCCTCGGCGTTGCAGTCGTCGGCCTGATGGCTTACCGCCTGTTTCGACAGATGGCACGCGGTCAGGCAGAAAAGCCGCCACCGAATGCACGCACCTGAACCGGCGCCGGCGGGATTGCTACCCTTTCTTCTTGTCCCACACGTAACGCGCGAAGCGCTGCCAGCGATTCTGCGGCTGAGTGAGCTGATTGCGCGCTTTGCCGGCCGCCTGATCGCGAAGGTGGCTCTGCTTCACTTTCTCGTGCAGTTCGCGCATCGTCAGGCCGCCGGGGCCTTTCACTTTATCGGGATCGGGTTTGTTCGCCATGGCATCGTCGGGGTCGCAATATGCCCTATGTTAAACTGAGACATCCCTTTCCGCGCCGCGTTTCGTCATGTCCGGCAGTACCTTAGGCAAGCTTTTTTGCGTGACGTCCTTCGGCGAGAGCCACGGCCCCGCGATCGGTTGCGTGGTCGACGGCTGTCCGCCCGGCATGGCATTGAGCGAAGCGGATATCCAGCC
>DATFGD010000351.1:0-3172 GCA_035249725.1 Burkholderiales bacterium | reverse complement strand
CACCACGTTGTCCCATCCCGCGCCCGCCGCCTTGAGCGCAATCTCGATATTGTCGTAGACCGCGTGCGCCTGCGCGCGAACGTCGCGTCCAACGACCTTGTAATCGGCATCGGCCGGGGTCTGTCCCGAGAGATAAATCATCCGGGCGCCCTGTACTTCCACCATTTGCGTAAGCCGCGGCGAACGCCACAGACCGGCCGGGTTGCTGCGGCGAAGCATGAAGGGCGGCGTGACCGCCATCTGTAACGGGCGCGTCGTATGGTGCCCGCTCAGGCGGCGCAGCAGCATCCTAAGCGGCTCGAAAATTCGGCTGGTCAGTTGCATCACAGTCTCCTGGCAGAAAACCATCGGCGACAACACCGAGCGAAATCATACTCGCATGCGGACTTAAGAGCGTTCGCCGCCGGCTGTAGCGAGTACGGCTGAAATTTGCTAGGGTTCGTTCGTACGCCATCCAGCTGCATGCCGCAGCTTTTTCGCCGATTACAACAACCAGGAGAGCGCCCAGAGATGACTCACGCCGACTATGCGCGCGCTGCGCGTCACATCACGCCCGAGGCGGTTACGAAAACCCTGATGGAGATGGTGGACATCGCCAGCCCGACCGGGCGTGAAGGCGAACTCGCCCAATACATCGTGACGCGGCTTGCCAAGGCGGGCTTCGACGCGCATTTGCAGGAAGTGAGTGAAGGGCGGCCGAACGCCGTCGGTGTGCGGGCCGGAACGGGGGATGGCGTCAATCTGCTCTTCACGGGGCACATGGATACCTCTTACGACGGTGACGAGGAGTACCTCCAGGGAGAAGGATTCAAGGCGAAAGCCGTGCTGCGCGATGGCTGGATCTGGGGGCTCGGCGCGAACAACATGAAAAGCGGACTCGCTTCCGCGCTTGTTGCGGTCGAGGCGATCTGCCGCGAAGGCATCGATCTCAAGGGCGATCTCGTCTACGGCGGCGTCGTCGGAGAGACGGAGAAGGCGGCGGTGGACGAGTTCAAGGGCGGCGCGGTCGCCGGTTACGGTGTCGGGACGCGCCACATGGTTTTGCATGGCATCACCGGCGACTACTCGATCCTCTGCGAGCCCACCAGCCTCAAGGTATGCACCGCCAATATGGGCGCCCTGTGGGTCAAGATCACCCTGGGCGGCACGGTGAGTCACGCGGCGCTATCGCGCGATCCGAGCGTCGTCAACGCCATACGCGAGATGCACGCGCTGCAGAGCGCGCTCGAGAAATGGAGCGCGGATTACGAGAAAACCCACGTCTACATGGGCGAGCATCCGAATACGACGATCGCCGCCATCCGCGGCGGCATGCCGTGGCGGCTGGCACGCAATCCGTTCGAATGCAGCCTCTATCTCGATATCCGCACGGTGCCGGGACAAACGCTGGAACAGGTGAAACGGTCGCTGCGCCGCGTGCTGCGCGAGTTCGCCGCCGCGCGCAGCCGGCCCGAGCCGGTCCTCCAATTCTTCGTGAACGATCCGCCGACCGTCATCGGCGAAGACGAGCTGATCACCGAAGTCGTGCGCGCGTCGCACCGACGCGTGACCGGCAAGGACGCGCAACTCATCATACGCCGGCCGGGCGCCGACTCCACGCATTTGAACCGCTATGACGTGCCCTGCATCTGTTACGGCCCCGGCGGCCGCAGCCATCCGGATGCCAAGGGCCTGATGCACGCGGTCGGCGAACACGTGCCCGTCGAGAACCTGGTGACCGCTGCACACGTTTATCTCGACACTGCGCTCGATCTCTGCAGCCGGGATGCCACGACATAGCCGGTTGACCGTCAATCATGCGCGATGAATAATGGGCCGGGCGCGTTACCGCATGCGATGAGCGCAGTGGCCAAGGCAACCGTCAACGTAATGGACCCAGCGGCATCGCGCGCGAGCGTTGCCTCGACTATCCTGTGCCGCAACGTCACCAAAATCTATGAGACGATCGAGGGCGAGCGGATACACGCGCTCGCCGACATCGATCTCGCGGTCCACGAAGGGGAATTCCTGTCGGTGGTCGGCCCCAGCGGGTGCGGCAAAAGCACGCTGCTGCGATTGCTCGCGGGAACTCTCCCCAGGACGACCGGCGAGATTTTTCTGCGCGGCTCACCGGTCGTCGGGCCGCGCCGCGACATCGGCATCGTATTCCAGACCGCCACGCTCCTGCCCTGGCGCAACGTACTGCAGAACACGCTGTTGCCGGTGCACGTACAAGGCCTCGATCGCAAGACTTACACCGAGCGGGCGCACAATCTGCTTGCGATGGTGGGCCTCACCGGCTTCGAGCGCAAATATCCATTCGAGCTTTCCGGCGGCATGCAGCAGCGCGTGTCCATCACCCGCGCGCTCGTGCATGATCCCGCGGTGCTGTTGATGGACGAGCCGTTCGGCGCGCTCGACGCCCTCACGCGCGAGCAGATGAACCTCGACCTGCAACGCATATGGGCTGCGGCCGGCAAGACGGTGTTCCTCATCACGCACAGCATCAGCGAAGCGGTGTTTCTCGCCGATCGCGTGGTCGTCATGTCGGCCCGTCCCGGGCGCATCATCGCGGAGCTGAACATCACGTTCCCGCGCCCGCGCACGCTCGATGTCATGGGCACGCCGGAATTCGGGAAACTGGTGACGCAGATCCGTCATCAACTTGCCGCCACCGGCGCGCTCGATTGAAGAACCAGGTTCATGGCACAGCAGATTACAAGAGGAGACCGAAAATGAAACGGATCGCCGCCTTATTCGCACTCATGCTTTCCATCCTGGGGCCCGCCGAGTACGGCCACGCCCAAGGCCTGCAGAAAATCACCCTGCTGCATTCACAGCCGCAGATCACGGCGGCCTTCGCCTACTCCAGTTCGTTGCCGGTGTATCTCGGATACTTCAAGGAGGAGGGTCTCGAGGCCGAGGTCAATCCCATGCCGGGCGCCGCGGCCGCAATGCAACTTGTCGTGGGTGGAAGGGCCGATTTCGCAATCGGTAACCCGTCCGGCGCGATGATCGCGATCCAGAAAGGCGCGGACGTGCGCTTCTACTACACTTCTATCCGTGGCGACATCTTCGGCGTCGCGCTGCCGGCCGAAACCGGCATGAAGACGCTCGCCGACCTCAAGGGCAAGACGATCGGCGTATCGAGCTTCGCGAGCGGCGGCACCAATTACGCGAAGGGCCTCATGAA
>DATFGD010000350.1:0-4572 GCA_035249725.1 Burkholderiales bacterium | reverse complement strand
TCGATGCACAACGGCGCTTTTCCGCCGCGGTGAAGCTGAAGAAATTCGATCCCGCCGCGTGGGGCGATTTCCCGCAGGGCGCGATCAACGGATCGCTCACCGCGCAAGGAACGGTGGAGGGCCCGCGCGCAAGCGTCGAGTTCAAGCTGTCCGAGTCACGGCTCCACAACGCGCCGCTCTCAGGAGCGGGGCGCGCCTCGCTCAGCGCTCAACGCATTTCCGGCGCCGAAATCAGTGTGCAGCACGGTAACAATCGTGCGAAGGTGAGCGGTGCGTTCGGCGGAGCGAACGATACGCTGCGCGTGCAAGTCGATGTACCGCGGCTTGCGACGCTGCATCCGCAGCTTGCGGGGCGCCTGCACGGTGAAGCACAGTTGAGCGGCACGCTGAAGGCACCGCAAGTCCGTTTTGATGCCCGAACCGAAGGGTTGCGCACGCCGGCGATCTCCATCGATCGCGCGACAGCACGCGGTACGGCTGCCCGCGAGCCCTCCGCGCCGTTGCGTCTCGAGGCACGGGCTTCCGGCCTGGTGGCGGCAAACCGGCCGGTCGAGCGTGTGGAGGTAGAGCTTACCGGTTCTCAAGCCGCCCATACGGCAGCGGTGAAAGCGGCTGGAAAGGGCTTCGATATCGTGGCTCGCGCGCGCGGCGGCTGGCAGCCCGAGCGCAACCGCTGGTCCGGCACGCTGTTGGAGCTTGCGAACCGCGGTGCGCTGGACGCTGCGCTCGAATCGCAGGTTGCGGTGAGCGCGGCACCCGAGCACATCGCGGTGGGTCCATTTGCGCTGCGGCTGCTGGATGGCCGTATCGATGCCGCCGAGACCCGCTACGAGGCCGGGAGAATATCGACGAAGGGCCGCTACACGCGGCTCCCCGTGCTCGAACTCGCAGCAGCGCTGCAGGTCTCTCCGCGCGTCGGCGGTACGCTGCGCATCTCGGGCGACTGGTCGTTCATCCAGGACGGCGCGTTGACGGGAGCGCTCAGCGCGCGGCGCGAGGCGGGCGATATCACGCTCGGGCCGGACGGGTCCTTACCGATCCAACTTCGGACGTTGGCGGTCGACGCCCGCCTCGACGCGGCACGGCTCGAATTCAAAGCAGCGCTCGCGTCTGCGCTGGCGAACGCCGAAACCGCCGGCACAGCCGATCTCATCACGTCCGACCCACGCCCCGCCATCGGGCCCGCGTCGCCATTGCGTTTCACCGCAAAAATCGCGATCGCCGAACTCTCCGCCATCGCACAGCTCTTCGATGCGAATGTGCTCGTAGCCGGCGCCCTCAACGCGGCGCTGGCCGGTAGCGGGACGGTGGGCAAGCCGCTGTTCACCGGTGACATCCGAGGCGACCGGCTGGCGGTAGCCCTGCCACCGCAGGGCATCGATCTCAAGAACGGAACGCTGCGTGCCGTGTTGAGCGAAAGGACGGTCCGGGTCGACTCGTTCTCGATCCGCGGCGGCGAGGGCGCGTTTACGGCGCGCGGCAATCTCGGACTGAACGGCGCCGATGCGACCCTCGACTGGCAGGCGGAGCGGCTGTTGCTCCTCGGCCGCCCGGACCGGCGGCTCGTCGTGTCCGGCAAGGGGCATGCCGGAGTGGCAGGCGGCAAGCTTTCTCTAACGGGCGGCGTGCGCGCGGATGACGGCTACTTCGAGATCGGACCGGACGCCTTGCCCGAGCCGGGACGCGACGTGGTGATCGCCGGTCGGAAGCGAACCGCAAAGGAAGACTCGGGCCTCGCCCGCATGCTGCTCGAGTTGGTCGTCAACTTCGGGGAGAATTTCCGCGTCCGGGGTCGCGGCCTCGAAACGCGGCTCGCCGGAGAGATTACCGTCGCAACCGGCGCGAAAGGCGATCTGCGCGCGAAGGGCCAATTGCGCACCGTGCGTGGGATCTACACCGCACTGGGCCAGCGTCTGGAAATCGAGCGCGGCGAGCTGGTGTTCACCGGCCCGATCGACAATCCCGGCCTGGACATACTGGCCATGCGCAAGCGGCAGGCCGTCGAAGCCGGCGTTGCGGTCACCGGGACGCTCGAGTCGCCGCTCGTACGCATCGTGTCGGAGCCGCCGGTGCCCGAGAGCGAGGCCATTTCGTGGCTGGTGCTCGGACACGGTACCGGCGACGCTTCGCGCGGCGATCTCGCCATGCTGCCGCTCGCCGCAAGCTCGCTGCTCGGCAAGGGCGATTCGCCGACCATCGCGCAACGTTTCGGGCTCGACACCCTCGGGCTGCGCGGCGCGGGCACCGAAAGTCAGGCCCTCGCTGTGGGCAAACGGATCGCCGATCGGCTCTACGTCGGCTTCGAGCAGAGCTTGGGCGCCGCGGCGAGCGTCCTCAAGCTCGAGTTCGATCTCACCCAGCGCGTGCTGCTGCGCGCGCAGACGGGCGAAGCCAACGCGCTCGGTATTTTCTATCGCTATAGCTTCGACTGATCCGCGGTGCTGGGGCATCGCGCAAAACCGAAGGCTATGCAGTGCTAGTGTGGTGTCCTGCAGATAAATTGCCGTTCGTGGTGAGCTTGTCGAACCATGAACGGCTTTGATTCCGTTCGGTCTTCGACAAGCTCAGACCGAACGGAAACATGCAAGTTATTTATGGGTCACGACACTAGACGTGCGGTGAACCCAGAGCAGAGACAGCATTGCCGCCACCAGTGCGAGCAGTGCCGCTGTCGCACCGAAGAACGCGCTCAGTTCCGTCAGTGTGCGCTCCAGCGAGAGCTTGGACGTCAGGTTCTTGTAGACATTCTGCAGGTCGGCCGCGCTGCCGGCATGGTAATACTCACCCTCGGTTATGCCGGCGATCGCCTTCAGCGCCTCCTCGTCGAAGCGCATGTAGATCACCGAATTGTAGGACGCGACCGGCCCGCCGTCCTTGGTGCCGAAACCGACGGTATGAACACGCACGCCGCGCTCGGCCGCCATTTTTGCTGCCATCAGCGGGTCGGGGCCCATCGTGCGCCGGCCATCGCTCAGCAGCACGATGGCGCCCGCAGTATAGGAACCGGGCGGGACCGCTTTGAAGTCCCTGCGCTCCAGCCCGCGCGCAGCGCCCAGCGGCGCCGCCCCCGAACGCCGGGAAAAAGCACTGTCGAAACTCTCGCCCTCCAGGTCGATGCCCGCGTCCGGCAGCAGCAACGACAACGCCATCAGCAGTCCGCTTCCGGTCGCGGTTTGGTGCTGCAACTGGAACCGGCCGACCGCGGCCATCAGATCCTCGCGGTTCTGCGTTGGCGTCTGCACGACCGCCGCCGTGCCCGCGAAGGTCACAATACCGACCCGGACGTTGGGTGGAAGGTCCTTGATGAAGGTCATCACGGCGTTCTGCGCCGCCCCCAGCCGGCTCGGCGCCATGTCGGTCGCGCGCATGCTGCGCGAAACGTCGATTGCGAGCACGATCGTCTGATGTTCGGAAGGAAGCGTTAAGACCGCGGTCGGCCGCGCGACGCCGAGCAACGCGCAGACCAGCGCCAGCAGGAGCATGAAAGCAGGCACGTGGCGCCGCAGCCACTGCCGCGGTCCGATCGCGTCGCGCACGAGCGTGAGGCTCGCATACCGCAGCGCCATTTTCTTACGCCTGCGCAACGCGTAGACGTAAGCGGCGATCAACGCCGGAACGATCAGCAGGAGCCAGAGAGAATCGGGCCACAGGAATTGCATCGCGCTTCCCAGACAATACACCCCCGCGTGCCGGATGCGAATGTCTCAAGGTGCGTCATTTTGGACTATACGCGCCGCTCGGCAAGCGTGCTAAGTTACCCAAATGCCCGTGGTAGAGAACCATCCATGAGACGGCAAGTCCTCTACAGCGGTTCGCGCCGCCCAATCGGGCCGAACTCGACCCAGGCCGCAACGCCCGCGCCCACCCCTGTGCCTCGCGATCCGGATTCAGAGCAAAGCCTTCGCTCCGGGCGCCTTCCCGCCTTGGTGAGGCGGCACGCCGGGCTCGGGTTGTTTCTCGGAGGCGTCGCCTGCGCGGCGGTCGTGGCGGGCAGCTACTTTTGGTGGCATCCGTCGCCGCGTGCCCTCAGCCAGGAAGACATCGATGCCGCGGTGCTGCACACGCTGGAGAACAAGGCGCTTCCCTCGCGCGCCGCGAAAGCGGCGGACATCGTGCGCCGCTCCGTGGTGCGGGTTCGCGGTTTCGGCGAACCGCCACCTAAAGCGCCGGCGGAGACCGAGGGAAAGCGCCAGAATGGCAACTCGGGAAAAGGCACGCACGAAGGTTTGCAGGAAGACGGTAATGGCGACCCCAAAGCCCTGGTGGAGTTCGGGACGGGATCGGGGGTCGTGGTCGTGGACGAAGGCTTGATCCTGACCAACCTGCACGTGGTATTCGGCGCCAAGCGCGTGAGCGTGACCTTCCACGACGGCTCCGAGTCCGATGCGACCGTAGTCAGTGTGCATCCGGAAAACGACCTGGCGGTCATCAAGGCGCAGCAGATTCCGGACGATCTCCCGGCGGCGACGCTCGGATCTGCCGACCAATTGAAGCCGGGCGACGAAGTGGTTGCGGTCGGCTTTCCGTTCGGCATGGGTCCGTCGGTGTCCGCGGGCGTCGTTTCCGGGTTGA
>DATFGD010000349.1:0-2899 GCA_035249725.1 Burkholderiales bacterium | reverse complement strand
GAGGCGGCGATTTCGCATTGGGCGCCGCGCTTCGTCATCAACGGCGTGCCCTTGACCGACTTTCAGGAAGTGACCGCGAGCATCGATCGCTGGGAAGACTGGTGCAGCGCGTGGTCCGCGCGCGCCGCTATCCACGAGACGTTGGGCGACAAAGCGCTCGCGAGCGCCTTCAAGCTCTCGGCCGCCGAGCACTACACGCGCGCTGCGGTGTGCTACCACTTCGGGAAGTTTCTGTTCGTGAACGACCTGCCGCAGATGCGGGCGGCGCACATGAAGTCGGTCGCGTGCCGCAACAAGGCGCTGCCGCTGCTCAAGCCGCCGGGCGCGCGCGTGGAAATCCCGTACGAAGGAAAACAGCTCTACGGCAATTTGCGCAAGCCCGCCGGTGTCGCCAAGCCACCGGTCGTCGTGATGTGCATGGGCCTCGACTCGGCGAAGGAGGAGATGGACGACTACGAGAATCGTTTCCTCGAGCGCGGCGTCGCGACGCTTGCCTTCGATGGTCCGGGGCAGGGCGAAGCCGAGTACGACTTCGGCATCTGTCCCGAATACGAAAAGCCGGTGAAAGCGGTGATCGATTATCTCGAAGGCCGCGACGATATCGATGCAGAACGCGTCGGCATCTGGGGCGTGTCGCTCGGCGGTTATTACGCGCCGCGCGCTGCGTGCTTCGAAAAGCGCATCAAGGCCTGCGTCGCGCTGTCCGGCGCTTACGAACGCACAGCGAGCTTCGAAGGGCGGCCCATCATCAACGTTGAGGCATTCCGTGTGCGTTCGAAGAGCGCGAATCTTGAAGAAGCGGGCAAGGTGGCCGTGCGCATGTCCCTCAAGGGCATCGCGAAAAACATCACATGCCCGATCTACATCGTCGCCGGAACCCGCGACCGCCTCACGCCGCACACCCACGCCGAGAAACTCGCCGCCGAAGTGTCGGGGCCATGCGAGCTTTCGGTGATCGAGGGCGGCAACCACGTCGTGAACAACCTGTGGTATCGCTATCGCGACCAGACGGCGGACTGGCTCGCAACGCGGCTCGGCGTCCCGAACCGCTGAACCGTTTGTCCGCGCGGGCGATGCAGCGCCCGCGTGTCCCGATCTGGAGAACGCAATGCCTGCCAAACGAAAAAAAAGGGTGGAGCCGAAGGCGATCCGCCGCAGCGACATCGATCCGAAACGCCGGGTAAAGGAAGGGCCGGATGCGTTGTGCGATCCCGCCGATCCGGGACATCGGTGGGAGCGGCCGCTCCAGGCGCCGGGGCGCATGCAGGTGGACTTCGAGGAACGCATCGATTTCCGGCGCCTGCACGACTATCGCCTCGCCCGCACGCGTAACGCGCTCGCACGATCGGGACTGGGCGCGTTGCTGGTTTTCGATCAGTACAACATCCGTTACATCTCGAGCACCGTCATCGGGGAATGGGCACGCGACAAGCTGACGCGCTGGTGCCTGTTCACCGGCAACGGCGAGCCGTGGGTGTGGGACTTCGGTTCTGCCGCGCGCCACCACAAGATTTATGCGCCGTGGCTACCGAAAAACCACTGCCTCGCGGGACTCGCCGGTCTGCGCGGCGCCGTCTCGCCCAAGGTCGGGCTGTTCGAGAACGCCGCGCAAGAGATCAAGGACATCCTCGAGCAGGAAGGCGTCGCCGATATGCCGCTCGGGATCGACGTCGTCGAGCCGCCGTTCCTGTTTGCGCTGCAGAAATTGGGGATCGAAGTGCGCGACGGCCAGCAGGTGATGCTCGACGCGCGCGAGATCAAGAGCCACGACGAGATCACGCTGCTCAACATGGCGGCGGCGATGGGCGATGGGGTGTACCAGGACATCTACGAAGCGCTCAAGCCGGGCGTGCGCGAAAACGAGATCGTCGCGATGGCGACCAGGCGCCTCTACGAAATGGGCTCGGACTGCGTGGAGGCGATCAACGCGATCGCGGGCGAGCGCTGCAGCCCGCATCCGCATAACTTCACCGACCGCCTGATCCGACCGGGCGACCAGGCGTACTTCGACATCATCCAGTCGTACATGGGCTACCGCACCTGCTATTACCGCACCTTCACGGTCGGCAGCGCGACGGCGCCGCAGATCGATGCCTACAAGAAGGCGCGGCGCTGGATGGACGACGCCATCGCGATGCTGAAGCCCGGCGTTTCGACCGATGAAGTGGCGCGCGCTTTCCCCAAGAGCACCGAGATCGGTTTCGAAACCGAGATGGCGGCGTTCGGGCTCAATTTCTGCCACGGCCTTGGACTCGGACTGCACGAGCGGCCGCTCATCTCGCGTGTGAATTCGTTCAAGGACCCCTACGAGCTCAAGGCCGGTATGGTATTCGCGGTGGAGACGTTTTGCCCCGCGACGGACGGTGTGTCGGCGGCGCGGATCGAAGAGGAAGTGGTGCTGACGCCGCAGGGCGCGAAGGTGATCACGCTGTTTCCGGCGCAGGAACTGCCCATCGCAAACAAATATTAGTTCGCCGCCAAGACGCCAAGCAAAAAGCCAACAAATGATTAATTCAGACGTTCCAGCAATGTGCACCAACCGGCCCGGGTGCCCTTCGGCGATGCCGGTTCATTGAATTAAGTGTGTCTCTCGGCGCCTTGGCGTCTTGGCGGCGAAGTTTTGATGTGAGGAACTTCAATTGGATACGACAGTGAAACGTAAAAAACCGGCGGCGGCGCCGGACATCGACATCGGACGCGAGACGCGGCTCGAACTCTACCGGTTGCAGGTCGAGCTGCGCTATTGCGAGAAGCGCGCCTACGATCTTTTCCTGCAGAATCTGATCAAGGGCACGAGCCACCTCTCACTCGGCCAGGAAGCGATTGCAGCGGCATTCGGCGTCGCGATGCGTCCCGATGACTGGACGTTCTGTACCTACCGCGGCCACGCCCACACGCT
>DATFGD010000348.1:0-4920 GCA_035249725.1 Burkholderiales bacterium | reverse complement strand
GATGCGTTCGATCCACCAGCTTGCGTCACTGCCGATCTCCTCGGGCGAATAGCCGAAGAGCGTTCGGGTGCTCTCGTTCCACCACACCTTGCCGCTGACGAGATCCCAGTCCCATATCGCGTCGTTCGTGGCACGTGCGACGATCTGGAACCGCGCCTCACTGTCCCGCAGTTGTTCCTCCGCCCGGCGACGCTCGTTCCGCTCCACGACGTCCTGCAATGCGCGCTGCACGGCGGGCGCAAGGCGCCGGAGGTTGCTCTTCAGCACGTAATCGACCGCGCCCCGCCTGAGCGATTCGATGGCGCGCTCCTCGCCGATGGTGCCGGAGACGAAAATGAACGGAATATCGGGACGCTTTTGCCGCGCGATGTCCAGGGCAGTCAGCCCGTCGAAAGCAGGCAGGGTGAAGTCCGACAGAATCACATCCGGGCGAAACTCGTCGAGCATGTGCACGAATGCGTCTTCTGTTTGAACGCGCCGCGTCATGCAGGCGATGCCACCCCGCTGCAATTCTCTCAACGCAAGCTCGGCGTCGGTCGCCACATCCTCGACCAGCAGGATTTTCAATGGTTCGGGCACGCTATCCTTTGGTTGCCGCGTCTTCGGCCGCACAGCGCAGCGCAGCATGAGCGCCATTGTAGCGCACGCGCCGTACGGCTAATGTCCATTCCATACAACGCACTAAGCGGGAGCAGACCGTCCGCGCGAAGTGCACGCAGATAGAAATTTCTATGCCGAATCAGCGAACTTCTGTAAACTGCCCCATTCTAATCAGGGTTCGAAATGAGGGGGTTCATGGGTACAGGCTTGCTGGATCTGCCGTGGTGGGGTTACGTCATTTATACGCTCGTCGTGACTCATATCACCATTGCCGCAGTCACGATTTTTCTCCACCGCCACCAGGCGCATCGCGCGCTTGACCTGCATCCGCTGCCGAGTCATTTTTTCCGCTTCTGGTTGTGGTTCACCACTGGGATGGTGACGAAGGAGTGGACCGCCATCCACCGCAAGCATCATGCCAAGTGCGAATCGGAGGAAGATCCGCACAGCCCTCAGATCGTGGGCATCCGCAAGGTGCTGTGGCAAGGGACAGAACTCTATCGCAATGAAGCGCGCAACGCGGACACCCTGGAGAGGTATGGTCACGGCACGCCGGACGACTGGATCGAACGTCATCTCTACACGCGGTACTCGGTCTACGGTATCGTGCTTCTCCTCATACTGAATTTCGTGGTGTTCGGCTTCATCGGTCTCACCATCTGGGCCGTGCAGATGGCATGGATCCCTTTCTTTGCCGCCGGCGTGATCAACGGCATCGGCCATTTCTGGGGCTATCGCAATTTTCAGCCCGAAGACGCAAGCAGGAACATCGTGCCGTGGGGCATACTGATCGGCGGCGAGGAACTGCATAACAATCATCACGCCTATGCAAGCTCGGCGCGCCTCTCCAACCGCTGGTTCGAATTCGATATCGGCTGGCTTTACATCCGCATGATGGAAATGCTGGGTCTTGCGCAGGTCAAGAAGGTCGCGCCCAAGGTGCGGCTCGTCGCAGACAAGACCCACTGCGATCTGGCCACCGTGCAGGCAGTCGTGACGCACCGCTATCAGGTGGTCGCCAATTACGCGAAATCATTGCGCCGTACGTGCGCGGACGAGATGCGAGCGCTGCGCGCGCGCGCGGTCAGCGTGGATCGCGCCACTCTGAAACGCTGGCTGCACATCGACGCGCGCGCGCTGCCGACTACCGAGCGTGCGCAGATGAACGAGGTGCTCAGCAAGAGCAGCGTGCTCAACACGATTTACACGATGCGCCAGGAACTCGCCACAGTGTGGGAGCGCTCCAGCGCCTCAAAAGAGCAGCTGGTGGGTCACCTCGAAGACTGGTGCCGGCGCGCGGAAGCGAGTGGAATCTCGGCGCTGCAGGATTTCAGCCGCCAATTGAGGTGCTACGCCTGACGTACCGGATACCGGATCAAGGATTCCACCAGAAAGCAAAAAGCCCGCGATGCGGGCTTTTTTTTGTCCCGGACGTTGAGCGCCATGTGTCCGTTCGAACGTGCGGAAATAAAACGGCGGCCTGAGCCGTCCGTCTTACTTGATCTTGGTTTCCTTGTAGATCACGTGCTTGCGTGCAACCGGATCGAATTTTTTGATCTCGATCTTGTCCGGCGTGGTGCGCTTGTTCTTGGTCGTCGTGTAGAAGTGGCCCGTTCCGGCACTGGACTCCAGCTTGATCTTTTCCCGCATCTCGCGTCTCCTTAAATCGCTTCGCCCCGTGCGCGCATTTCCGCGAGCACGACGTCAATGCCTTTCTTGTCGATGGTACGCAGCCCGGCCTGAGACACCCGCAGTCTGATCCAGCGGTTTTCCTTCTCGACCCAGAAGCGGCGGTGCTGCAGGTTGGGCAGAAAACGCCGCCGCGTCTTGTTGTTGGCGTGGGAAACATGGTTTCCCAGCATCGGCTTCTTGCCGGTGACCTGACACACGCGCGCCATGGCGATCGCTCCAGTCTCTCGAAAGGGGCGGATTTTACACGGCTTTCGGTGCCCGGCTCAAGGGCAGCCCGGTTTAGAGCAGCCCGCGCTCCGCGAACGACATCGCGGCCGCGCCGCCGATGACGAAATGATCGAGGACCCGCACGTCGACCAGCGCCAGCGACTGCTTCAGGGCCTGCGTCAGCGCTTCGTCGGCGCGGCTCGGCTCCGCGACGCCCGACGGATGATTGTGAGCGAAGATCAGCGCACCGGCATTGTGGTGCAGCGCGCGCTTCACCACTTCACGCGGGTAGACACTGGTCTGGGTAAGTGTGCCACGAAACAGTTCCTCCACGGCAAGCACCCGATTTTGTGCGTCCAGAAACACACCGACAAAAACCTCGTGGGGCCGGTCCTGGAGCTTGAGGCGCAGGTAGTCGCGCACCGCCTGCGGCGACCCCAGCACCGTGCCGCGCGCGAGTTGCTCGCGCAACGAACGGCGCGCCATTTCGAGCACGGCCTGCAACTGTACGTATTTGGCGCTCCCCAGACCCGGTATCGCGCAAAAACGTGCATCGTCCGCCGCACACAAGGCGGACAGCGAACCGAACGCGCCCAGCACCTCGCGCGCGAGATCCACCGCGCTTTTGCCTTTGACGCCGGTGCGCAGGAAGATCGCAATGAGTTCCGCATCGGAAAGCGATTCCGCACCCTTGCCCAGCAGTTTTTCGCGCGGCCGCTCGTCCAGCGGCCAGTCGGTAATCGCCATAGCGTCGGCAGGCAGTGAACGGTGAACAGTAAGCCGATCAACGCTACACGACAGCGGTTGGTTTACACATCACCGTTCGCAGTTCACCGCGCACCGTTTACCGGTCAGCGCCGCCGAGTTTGCCGCCCCTTCCCTTTGCAAGTACACTCTGCGCTCTCGAACTGAAAGCGCTACGTGACTGATACCGCACGCAAAAAAGTGTTGCTCGGCATCACTGGCGGGATCGCGGCCTACAAGGCGGCCGAACTTTGCCGCCGGCTCGTTCAAGAGGGCATCGAAGTGCACGTCGTCATGACGGAGGCCGCACGCGCGTTCATTACGCCGGTCACGATGCAGGCGCTGTCCGGCAATCCGGTTTTTACCGACATGTGGGATCCGCGGGTGCCGGACAATATGGGGCACATCGAGCTCTCGCGCGGGAAGGATGCGATCGTAGTCGCCCCGGCCACCGCGGATTTCATGGCCAAGCTGGCCCATGGGCTGGCCGACGATCTGCTCTCATCGTTGTGCCTCGCCCGCGAATGCCCCCTCTTAATTGCGCCCGCGATGAACCGCCAGATGTGGGACAACGCGGCGACCCGCCGCAACGCCGCCCAACTCGAACGTGACGACGTCATCGTCGTCGGTCCGGCAAGCGGCGACCAGGCGTGCGGCGAGGTCGGAATGGGACGCATGGTCGAGGCCGACGAAATTGCGGCGACGGTGTCGGCGCTACTCGCACCCAAAGTTCTATCCGGCATGCATATCGTGGTGACCGCAGGCCCTACATTCGAAGCGATCGATCCGGTGCGCGGCATCACCAATCGCAGCTCGGGCAAGATGGGGTACGCCATCGCACGCGCTGCGGTGGCGGCTGGTGCACGCGTCACGTTGGTGTCCGGGCCAACGCTGCTGGCGGCGCCTGCGGGCGCACAGCGTATAGACGTGACTTCTGCGTCCGAAATGTTCGATGCGGTAAAGCGTCATATCGATCGGGCGGATATCTTCATCGGCGTTGCGGCGGTGGGCGACTATCGGCCGGCCCGTCAAAGCGAACAGAAGCTCAAGAAAAGTGCGCGCAATGTCAATATCGAACTGACGCCCAACCCCGATATCCTCGCGCACGTGGCGGCGCTTCCGAACGCGCCGTTCTGCGTGGGGTTTGCCGCCGAGAGCGAGAACCTGCTGGAAAACGCCGAAGCGAAACGGCGGAGCAAAAAGCTGCCGTTGCTGGTTGCAAATCTGGTCCAGCAAGCGGTCGGCAGCGATGAGAACGAGCTGACGCTGCTCGACGACAACGGCGCACATCCGCTGCCCCGCTCATCGAAGGACGCGCTGGCGCGCCAGTTGATCGCGCACATCGCGAAGCGCTACGGTGCCCCGAAAAAGACCAATTGAACCGCAAGACCGCCAAGAAACGCCAAGCAGAACCGGACTCTGGTGGATATGGGAACCGCTCCGCATGAAACGGATTTTCGATCCGCAAACTATGCACTTCCTCTGATGTATTTTGCCTTTGTTACTCTCGGCGGTCTTGGCGGTTCGAATCCACAATGAAAAAGATAGACGTCAGGATACTCGACGCAAGGCTGCGCGATCAGTTGCCCCACTACGCAACGCCGGGTTCCGCCGGACTCGACTTGCGGGCCTGCATCGATACCCCGCTCACGCTCGCGCCCGGGCAGGCGGAACTCA
>DATFGD010000347.1:0-6782 GCA_035249725.1 Burkholderiales bacterium | reverse complement strand
ATCGCAGGATGCACCAGCGGCGCGGCTTTCTTCCAGCACGCATTCATCGCTTCCATCGCCGCCCGCCACTGCTTTTGATCGTGGACAAAAAGAAAGCTCGCCCAGTGGTAATAGAGCGCCGCGCGCACGTACGCAGCGCCGGCCGTAATGCGATTGCCCGCCGCGACTGCCTTGTCCGCGATTTCGGCATGCTTGCGCGCGGCCGTGCACCACTCCTCACACCATTGGTCCCAGATCTGGATCTTCTGCTTGAGCTGCTCGAACTCCCACGGCGACACGTACTGCGACAACATGCGCCAGGTGAACCGGTCGAGCGCGACCGCTACGTTTCTGTCCGCCATTTCCGTCCTCTGAAAATTGCCGCTGATTACGCGGCGCGCGCCTGCGCGCCGGGCAGGCGCGCAAGCAGCCCGGCCTTTGCGAGATCGTCGTGCAACGCCTTGCGTTCCGCACCCGTGATCTGCAGAAGCGGTGCGCGCACCGGACCCGCGGCGAGCCCCAGCAGTTCGGTCCACGCCTTGAGATAAGCGATCGGAATGATTTTGTGCTGCAACCACGGATCACGCATC
This sequence comes from Burkholderiales bacterium, assembly GCA_035249725.1. GTDB lineage: Bacteria > Pseudomonadota > Gammaproteobacteria > Burkholderiales > SG8-41 > DSOT01. The sequence goes on along the minus strand of DATFGD010000347.1, from coordinate 6,213 downwards.
CAGCGCTCATGTACTTCACGCAGCGGGTCCAGCGCCTTCGATGCGGCTTGCGCTTCGGCGAAACGCCCGGCCAATCCGAGTTCGGTGTAGTCGCGCATCGGCCGCCAGTCCGGCGCCTGCAGGATGAACGGCGCGGCGGACGACATATGAACGCGCGCGCCATAGTCGCGCATGAGCGTCAGCCACTCGGATTCCGCCGGATGGCTCATCACGAGCTTCGCGCCGCAAAGCTTCTGCACCTTCGCGTAATGTTCCAGCGGACGCGAGCACTTGATGCCGCAGACGTTCTCGATGTCGGCGATGCGCGCGGTCAACTGCGGGGAAAAGCCGTACCCCGCAAAGCTCGTGTCGAACATCCAAATGCCGATATCGACCCTCGCCGCAACCTGGACGAACCACTGGTAGATCATCTCCTCGTTCGCCGCCGGATAATACGGATTGATGACAATTGCGAAATCGGCGCCCACCTCCTGCGCGTGACGCGTGAGGTCCACGGTTTCGTTGGGTGAGTGATGTCCGGTGTGCGCGATCACCTTGCACTTGCCGCGTGCCTCCTCCACCACGATTTCCACCGTGCGCAGCCGCTCTTCCTTGGTGAGCGCCCAGAATTCCCCCATCGTGCCCCTGCAGAAAATCCCGTCCACGCCGAGCCGGTCGGTGAAATAGCGCATGTTGCGCCGAAGACCGGCTTCATCGAGCGCGCCGTCCTCGGTGAAGGGCGTGGTGATCGCGGCCCACAAGCCGCGGAACTGCTCGCGGGCGGCTTCCTTCGCTTCCGATTTGCGGTAGTTCATCTTTCTCGCTCCTTATTCCTTCGTCCTGCTCGGTGAAAACGGCATCCAGTACTGGCTCTGGATTCCGGCGTGCGCCGGAATGACGGTTCATGTGCAAACTGTTCGGCGTGCCGGAATGACGACCGACGTGCAAACTCAATAGATTCCCCATTTTTCGAGCAGCCGGGGATTGTAACGCTCCCCTGCGCCCGTGCCGGGTGCAAACAGGTCGCTCAGTTCCTGCGCTTCAGCCGGGGTCAGTTCGATATCGACTGCGGCGACATTCTGTTCAACGTTGCGCGCGTGACTGGTGCCGGGAATCGGAATGATGTCCTCACCCTGCGCCAGCAGCCAGGCAATGGCGATCTGGGGCGCCGTGGCTTGCTTGCGCTCGGCAAACGCTTCGAGTTTGCGCACGAGCTCGACGTTCCGCGCAAGATTTGCCGGCTGGAATCGCGGATGGCTGCGGCGCCGGTCATTCGGCGGAAGATCCGCCACGCTCTTGATTCTTCCGGTCAGCAGTCCTCTACCGAGCGGTGCGTAAGGAACGAACGCGATGCCAAGCGCGCGGCAGGCCGGCAGGATTTCCCTTTCGACGCCCCGAAACCACAGCGAATACTCGGTCTGCAGCGCGACCAGGGGATGCGTCGCATGCGCGCGCCGCAACGTTTCCGGCAGCGCTTCGCAGATGCCGAGCCAGCGCACCTTTCCCTGTTCGATAAGCCGTGCCATCGCGCCGATCGTCTCCTCGATCGCGACACCGGGGTCCACACGGTGCAGGTAATACACGTCGATCACATCGACGCCCAGGCGCTCGAGGCTGGCATCGCACGACGAGTAGACGTACTCGGGCCGTCCGTTGACCGCCTTCTTTCCGCCGGGCAGATCGATGTTGCCGAACTTCGAGGTGATCAATACCTTGTCGCGCCGGCCTTTGAGCGCACGCCCCAACAGCACCTCATGGCGCGTCGCCCAGTACGCGTCGGAGCTGTCAAAGAAATTGATGCCCAGTTCGAACGCACGGTCGATCGCCGCGTTGAAGTCCCGTTCCAGCGGATCGCCGAACTTGATCGGCTGCGCGCCGCGGCCCATGCTGATGGCGGACACCTCCGGCCCGTTGCGACCCAGCCTCCGATACTTCAAGTCAGTCTCTCCGCGCCCACGGCAGATAGCGGCGCGTGACCCAGTTGAGCAGCGCCTCGAACGATACGCCCACGACGACCAGCGCGATCACCGCGACGAACGCCTCGTTGTGCTTGAACGTGCGCGAGTTGAACAGGATGTAATAGCCCAGTCCGGGGATCGAGATAAAGAACTCTGCCACCACTGCGGCGACCAGCGCCCGTCCCGCGGCAAGCCGCATCCCGGCGATGAGATACGGCAGTGAGGACGGCAGCACGATATCGAGCAGCGTCGAAAGCGGGCGCGCCCGGAACGAGCGCGCGACTTCGAGATATTCGAGCGGCACCGCGCGCGCGCCATCGGAAGTGTTGACTGCAATGGAGAAAAACGCGGCGAAGACGATGACGGCAAGCCGGGCATCGGCGTTGTATCCGAACCACAGCGTGACCAGGGGCAGGATCGCCACCATGGGGGTCGCAAAAAGGCTGTTGACGTAGTAGCGCAACCCGCGTTCGACGACGGTCACGCGACCCATGGCAAGACCGATCATCAGTCCGAGCAGGATCGCAATGACGAGGCCCTGCAGTACCGACAACAGCGTTGCGCCGGCCGCCGACAGAAACTGCGGGTTGCTGAGGACGGTGAAGAACACCCGCGCGATGCCGCTCGGCTTTGCGACATACGCCGGGGCAAGGGCACGCACCACCCCTTCCCACGCCAGGAGCAGCAGCACACCGGCGATGACCTTCAGCGCGAGCGGTGACGCGAGCAGCTTCTTTGCACCCGGTGCAATCCCGCTCACCGGTCGTCCGAGCGCAACCTGCTGGGTCGTCATGGCTCGTATACCCGCCACGGCGCGAAGCGCCGCTCGAGATAGCGCCCGAGATCCATCAGACACACGCCGAGAACGACGATCAGCAGAATCGCGGCGAGCAGCCCCGGCGTGTCGAAGTTCTGCGATCCCATCATGATCATCTGCCCGAGGCCCGACGGGCTCAGGAAAAACTCGGCCGCGACCATGCCCACCAGTCCGCGTGCGATCGCCTGCCGGATACCGGTCATCGTGTAAGGCAGCGTGTAGGGAATCATCACGTCGCGCCACAGCTGCCGTTCATTGGAGCGAAACGCGCGTGCCACCTCGATCAATTCCGGCCGCACGCTGCGCGCGCCTTCGATCGTGTTGTAGAGGATCGGGAAGACCGCGAACAGAAACACCACCAGCACCTTGGGCGCGAAGCCGAACCCCATCATGGAGAGGATGAACGGAATGAGCGCCACCATCGGTGTCGCGTACAGCATCATGATGTAGTTCTCGACCGCGACCCGCAGCCAGCGCACGCGCGCGAGCAGCAGCCCGAGCGGCGCGCCCGCGACGATGGCGAGCGCGAGCCCCGTCAAATAGAGCTGGAACGAGCTCAGCGCCTGGCGCATCAGCACGCCGCTGCGCGCCGCTTCCGCGAGGCTCGCCACGGTTTCGGAGAGCGGCGCCCAGAATGCCCGCGTGGTGAAGAGCGCGGCGATCTCCCATACCGCCGCACCGGCGAGGAGACTTGCGATCACCGTCGCATACCGCACCCAGCGCGCTTCGTAAGTCACCGCCGCTCCGCCGTAGCGTCGTTCTTACTTGCCATCCACCATCGCTTTCGCATCGCGCCAGATCGACGTATCGACTATCCGGTCATAGGGCGCAGGCTTCTCTGCCTTGAGATTGCCGACCTTCTTCTGGATGTTCCCCACCATCTCGATGTTCTTCGCGCCGAGCCCGTCCTTGTCCTTGGGCCAGAACTCCATGTCGACATAGGCCTTCAGCGCCTGCACCGCGATCTTGCCGGTGCGGCCGGTCGGTTCGGCATACTTGGCGACTTTCTCGTGGTTGGCGGAGTTGCGCATGAAGCGCTCGGCGTCGATCAGCGCGGCGACCATTCGCACGTAAGCGTCGCGGTTCTTCGCGACATGGTCCTGGTGCGCCACCATCAGGAGGTAATGATCCACCGGACGGATCGCTTTCTGCGTGACGATCGTCTTGAGCGGCTTTTTCATTTCGGCTTCGATCACCGGGATGTCGTCGATGTGCAGCACGCCGAACTTGAGCTGACCGGCCACCATCGCGGTGCCGACGTTGGAACTCAGCGGCACCTGCTGCACCTCCTCGATCTTCATCTTGCATCCCACCAGCATCGTACGGAGCGCGATCGAGCGCGCGCCGCCCAGCGAATCGACGCCGACCGCTTGTCCTTTCATGCTTGCACATTCCGCGTTGGGATCCGTCGCACCGATCAGCCAGTCGGGATGTTCCATGCCCCAGATGCCGACCAGTTTCACGTTGGTATTCGAGATCTGGTTCACGATGAGCGGCGTGGGCGAGAGCGAGACCGCAATCTCGCCCGAGGCGACGGCGCGCGAGGCTGCGGCGCCCGTTTCGAACGCGCGCACGGTCACGTCAACGCCGCGTTTCTTGAAAAAGCCTTCCTTTTCTGCGACGAGCGCGATGGTGCCGCCAAACACCGGCGGGATGCCGGGTATGCCGAACGTGTACTTCTGCTGCGCCGCGCCCGTTGCGGGAAACAACGCGAATCCCAGCGCGGCACACACCATCGCGCTGAAAGCCCGTACTAAACGACTGCCTGTCATGATCGCTCCTCCTTGGGTTGAACCGCTTGTCTATCGTTTCACGTCGAATTCCGCCCGGCGTGCGTCGTCCATCAACGTACCCCAAACACGCTCGCGCAATGCAGTGAAGCGCGGCATGGCGAGCGTGGCCCGGTCGCGCGGCCGCGGCAGATCCACGTCGATGATCTCGTGTACGCTGCTGGGACGGCCTTTGAGCACCATCACGCGATCGCCCATCAGCACCGCCTCGTCGATCGCGTGGGTGACGAATACCATGGTGGTGGGGCGCATGTCCCAGATGCGCAGCATCTCGAACTGCAGGATCTCGCGGGTCTGGGCATCGACGGCGCCAAACGGTTCGTCCATGAGCAGCACGCGCGGTTCGACGGAAAGCGCGCGCGCAAGCCCGCACCGCTGCTGCATGCCGCCGGAGATCTGGTAGGGATAATAGCTTTCGAATCCGGACAGGCCCACGAGATTGATGTACCGCGGCACCTTCTCTGCGATCTGCGCGCTCGAGCAGCCGGCGAGCTTGAGCCCGTAAGCGACGTTCTGGAATACCGTCTTCCACGGGAAGAGCCCGAAATGCTGGAACACCATCGCGACGCCTTCCCGTGGCCCCGTAACCCGCTCGCCCTCGACCTGGATCTCGCCGTCGCTCAACGGCAGCAGCCCGTCGATGCAGCGCAGCAAGGTCGTCTTGCCGCAGCCGGATGGGCCGATGATGGCGAGCACCTCGCGCTCCCCCACGTCCAGGCTGATGTCGCGAAAGACTTCGAGCGTACCGAAGCGCTTGCCGGCCTGCGACATGACGATCCGCGGCTCGACGCGCGTCGTCGCCTCGCTCACACCATCGCTCTGTAACGCCGCTGTAATGTTTGCCGGCTTCACTTTATTGCGGCTTGATGCCGGCCGCTTTGAAAATGCGCGCGTACTCGGCGATTTCCTGGTTAACGAACTTCGTGAATTCGGGCGGCTTCATCGGCATGGTCTCGTTACCCAGGGTGGCGAGCTTCTCACGCATGCCGGGATCCTGCAGCGCGCGATTGAAGTCGGTCCACACCTTGTTGAGTACCGGTTGCGGCATGCCGGCCGGACCCCACAGGCCGAACCAGAGGATGAACTCGAATCCCGGCACGCCGCTTTCCGCGATGGTCGGCACGTCCGGCAACTGGCTCGAGCGCTGTGCCGAGGTCACCGCCAGCGCCCGCACGCGGTTGGCACGGATAAACGAGATGCCGGCGGAGATCGGCGCAAAGTAAGTGTGGACGCGACCGCCCATCACATCGTTGATCGCCTCGCCCGAACCCTTGTACGAGACGGGCGTCACATCGAGGCGCGCCGCGAGTTTGAACTTCTCGAGATTGAGATGCGTACCGCTGCCGAGCCCGGCAAAAGCGAAATTGATCGAACCGGGCTTCGCGCGCGCATCCGCGATGAAATCCTTCATCGATTTGAACGCAGCGCCCGGACTGACCACCAGTACGTTCGGCTGCCCGACGAGCCGCGTGATGTCCACGAAGTCCTTGCGCGTATCGTACGGCAGTTTCGCGTACATCGACGGATTGATCGCGTGCGCCGAGGAATTGATGATGAGCGTATGGCCGTCCGGCGCAGCTTTAGCCGCGATCGTCGTTGCGATGGACCCCCCCGCCCCGCCACGATTGTCGGCGATCACCGTCTGTCCCCAGTACTCGCCCACCTTATT
>DATFGD010000346.1:0-3715 GCA_035249725.1 Burkholderiales bacterium | reverse complement strand
CTGCGCTACCGCAGAAGAATTTCCGGCCCGCTGCTCGATCGCATCGACGTCCAGATCGAGGTGCCCGCCGTTCCGCCGGAGGATCTCGCGAGGACCGGCGGAGGCGAGGCGTCAAGCGCAATTCGCGAGCGCGTCATCCATGCACGAGAACGCATGATGTCGCGCCAGGAAAAGGAAAACGCGCGGCTCACCACCCGCGAAATCGATGCGCATTGCATGCCCGACGCCCAAGGTGGGACACTGCTCAGGCAGGCGATCGCAAAGCTCGGACTGTCGGCGCGCGGCTATCACCGCATATTGAAGCTGGCGCGCACGATCGCTGATCTAGCATGTGCTGACCGTGTCGGCGCCGCACATATCGCCGAAGCGATTCAGTATCGCAGGTTCGATCGTGCGAGCTGCTAGGACATGCCGGATCCTGCGTTGGAGCGTTGTACGCGCGACGGTATTGCGGTCTTCCGATGTGACGGTATGACTCAGCAATCGCTCGTTTAGCGACTCACTTGAGCCACTTGGGCTCGATCACCCAATCGGGGAATCCCCTCTTGAACTCCGGAAAGAATTTACCGGCAATCTTACAAAAGCCGTCGCTTGTTGGGTGAATCTCGTTGCTCCATTCTTCAGGCGTCAGAGTGCCACGCGTTTCAACGAACTTATATTTCCTGGTCTTCCGGGAGAGCGTTTTCTGCACGTTGGCGAGGCCATCGATAATGAGATTGATGACCTTCGGGCGCAATTTATCCGGCACGCCGAACTTGTCGAAGGAAGGCTTGATCCAGGGTGAGAGGAACAAGAAGCCCTTGCCACTTGCATGCGCGTAGTCGTAACTATGCGTAAGAATTGTTACGTCGGGGCAAAACGTGTCGCGTAGATGAATGACGCGCTCGTATCCTACCCGCACCCGTCGAAACAGATCAGGAAGCGCATCTTTCTTGAACCAGCTCTTTGGATCCGTCGCGTTGCCCCGCTGCATCAAGGGATCGAGGTCGTCGGGGCCGGCGAAATCATTTCCGCCGCCGCTTACCGCGATCAGATCCACGGTACGGGCCTCCCACTCCAAGAAAGCAGCAATCTCGTGCAAGATGTGTTTGCCCGGGTCGCCGATTTCCATTCCCACATCGCCGATGGAAACCAACGCCAGCGCCTGAAGGTAGCCAAAGTCATTGAATTTGTCGGCGAGATTGCCTACACCCGGTATGGGGTACCAAAACCACGAATCACCAAAGAGCAGTACTAACGGGGCTTGAGGATTCCAGTCGTCGTACTCGCGCCAAGCATTCAAACCGAAGATATTGGCCATTAGAACCTCCCATGTTCAGGCCAGCGCACCGGGGCCGATAAGCTCGATCCGAAACTACCTTATTGTTATCTCCAGTGCTGTCGGGCCTGGCCGACAAATAGTGTAAGGTATTTCCTTACACTGATTACTGCACCCCGCGTGCGGGCAACGCTTAGACGCGATCGCGTAATATAGCGGCCAATCACCGGTTCCAATGCCTCATGGAAGAATTAACGGCACTGCTCGCCCAACACGGCCTCTCGGTCGTGTTCGTCAACGTGCTGCTGACCCAGGTGGGCGCGCCGGTGCCCGCTGTGCCGATGCTCGTCATCGCGGGCGCCTTCGTGGCGCAAGGGCAAATCGGCTTGTTTTCCGTCGTGGCGGCTACAGTCGTGGCCTCGCTCATCGGCGACCTGCTGTGGTATGCCGCCGGCAACCGCTACGGGCATCGCGTCCTGCGCACGCTGTGCCGAATCGCGATCGAACCGGATTCATGCGTGAAGCAGACGGAGAACATCTTCGAACGCTGGGGCGCGCCTTCGCTGATGGTTGCGAAGTACATCCCGGGATTCGCAACGATTGCCCCGCCGCTCGCCGGCATGGTGCGGACCGGGTTGCCGCTCTTCGCGTTCTACAGCACCATCGCCGCACTGCTGTGGGCGGGACTGCCCATTGCGCTCGGCATGGTGTTTCACACCGAGGTCGGCCTCGCGCTCGAATGGCTGGAGAGCATGGGTACCGGTGCGTTGGCTCTGATCGGCGCCGTCATCGCGCTCTACGTCAGCGCGCGGCTGCTCGAGCGTTACATGCTGATCCGTTTTCTGCGCTCGGTGCGCATCAGCGTCGAGGAATTGCGGGCGCTGATGGCGCAACCGTTGCAGCCGGTCGTGCTCGACGTGCGCTCGGCCGCCGCGCGCCGGCTCGATCCACGACGCGTGCCCGGCGCCATTGCAGTGGATATGGAAGCGCCGCAGTCCGCTCTCCACACGGTGCTGCCCGATCGCGAAGTCGTGGTCTATTGCAGTTGACCGAATGAAGCGAGCGCGGCGCGTGTCGCCCGCACCTTGCTCGAGCATGGCTACCGGCGCGTGCGCCCGCTCGAAGGGGGCCTCGAAGCCTGGATCGCGGCGGGTGCGCCGGTGGAAGCATCCGAATCGGCAGACTGACGCTCGCGACTGGGGATGGCGAGCTTTACGCGCCGCGGGTTATAGTTGAACGCCTTCCCATCACTCCAGGGAAAGATGAACGATTCCCGCTCGTGGATCCGCCACGAAGTAGAAGAGGGTGCGGACGTCCTATACCTGAACGGCGTCTGGCGGCTCTCCAATCTGGTTCCCATCACCGATGCGTTGCGCGCGTTGAGCCTCCGGCGCGCGGGTCGATTCGTCCTGGATGGCAGCCGCCTCGATGAACTCGATACCGCGGCAGGCTTCATGCTGTTTCGCCATTTCGCGCTGCTCGGCTGCACCGAGCCCGCGGTGAGTGCGCGCCACTTCGATCCGCGACACGAGCGCCTGCTCGCGCTCGTGCGCGAGCGCATGGAATGCCCGCCCGCGATCGGCAAGTCGCAGCATCCCGGACTGCTGCAGCACGTCGGTTATGCCGCGATGGTCATGTGGCGCACGCTCAAGGTGCACAACGCATTCGTCGGCGCGGTGACGATGGAACTGCTGCGTCTCGTTCGCCGCCCGCGGCTTTTTCGCATGAAGGAGACCGTATCCCAGTTCGAAACGATCTGTCTCGACGCCATTCCGATCGTCGCACTCATCACCTTTCTCATCGGCGTGGTCTTCGCCTATATTCTGGGACAGCAGGCGCAACGCTACGGCGCGAACATATTCGTGGTGGATGGTGTGGGACTCGCGATATGCCGCGAACTCTCGCCGCTGCTGGTCGCGGTCATCGTAGCCGGCCGGTCGGGTGCCGCATTCACGGCGCAGATCGGAACGATGAAGGTGCAGGAAGAGATCGACGCCATCAGCACGCTCGGTCTCTCGCCCGTACAGGTGCTGGTCATACCGCGGCTCGTTGCGATCATGCTTGCCCTGCCGCTTCTCGTTTTCGTCGGCGACATCAGCGGCATCGCGGGCGGCATGCTGGTCGCGGCGTGGCAGCTCGATATCTTCGCATCGAATTTTCTCGACCGCCTGCATAGCTTCCTGCCGTTCAGCGCACCGGTTGTCGGGCTCGCGAAGGCGCCCGTGTTCGCGGCATTCATTGCGCTGATCGCGTGTCGTATGGGCATGCTGGTCGCACGCGACGCGCGCAGCGTCGGAATCAACACCACCTCGACGGTCGTCCAAAGCATCGTGTGGGTCATCGTGATCGATGCGATCTTTGCCGTCGTGCTGCAGCAACTCGGAATTTGAGTGATGCAACCGCCGCATAACGGTAACGCCGTACTGGACGTCGAGGCCGTCGTAACGCGCTTCGGGC
>DATFGD010000345.1:0-4299 GCA_035249725.1 Burkholderiales bacterium | reverse complement strand
TCATGGCCGATGTGGCGCAGCCCGCCGGGAATCGCTATCCAACTGGGCTCTCCACGCGTGGATCCGACGGGCCGCCATGGGAAATACTGTTCCGCATAACGAGGATGTAACGGATTGCGCGAAAGGAGGTGCTTGAGGTCGGTCAGGATCAGTTCTTGATGTTGCTGCTCATGATGTATCCCCAGCTCGACGATGTCGGCCACTGCGTCCTGCGCCGTTTCTTGCTCGAAGATGCGCGTCATCTCGCGGTCCACATGCCGGCGATAGGCGAGGACCTCGTCAAGGCCGGGCCGCGACAGGAGACCGCGCTCGGGTCGCGGGTGGCGCGGGCCGACCGCAACGTAATACGAATTGAACAGCACCCGGAACTGCGGATGGAACGGCACGTAACCGTGGACCGCGCGCTCCAGCACGAAGGTCTCGAAAAACCAGCTCGTATGGGCGAGGTGCCACTTCGTCGGACTCGCGTCAGCCATCGACTGCAGCGCGCAGTCCTCAGCCGAGAGCGGCGCGGCGAGCCGCTCGGTTTGCGCCCGGACGATGTGGAACTGCCGGCCGAGGTCGCGCAGGCGTGGAGCAGGCGGAGCGGTTTCCACGGCATGTGATACACGCGGCGGAACCGGCATGACGGCGTCCTCCTCTGGTTGACCGCGACGAAACTAACTTACGACTGACCTCGAAATGAGGGTCATTGTTCCTTCAGCGTGCCTGACATTTATCCAGTCCCGTTTCGCGATCCGCTACATCACGCGCCACGCGAGCCACCACGCAATGGCCGCGATGAATGCGGAACACGGAATCGTGAGGATCCATGCCCAAACGATATCGCCTGCCACGCCCCAGCGCACGGCCGAGAATTTGCGCATGGAACCCACGCCCACGATGGCGCCGGTGATGGTATGCGTGGTTGAAACCGGAATGCCCAGCATAGTGGCGATAAAGAGCATCATCGCACCACCGGTTTCGGCACAGAATCCGCCTACCGGCTTCAGTTTGGTGATTCTCTGACCCATGGTTTTGACGATGCGCCAGCCGCCGAATGCAGTGCCGAGCGCGATGGTGATGTAACAGGCCGTAACCACCCATAGCGGTATCGGCTCGGCGGGACCCAGCGTGCCTGCAGCGATCAGAAGCATCCATATGATGCCGGCCGTCTTCTGCGCATCGTTTCCGCCATGGCCCAGGCTGTAGAGCGAAGCCGATACGAGTTGCAGCCGGCGAAACCAACGATCCACCCGCTGTGGCGTTGAGCGCATGAAGAGCGCAGAGACGATGAACATCAACAGGCCGCCAAAGAGGAATCCCACGACCGGCGAAATGAAGATGAAGGCCACGGTCTTGAGAATGCCACTCGGTACGAGCGCCCAGGCGCCGGCCTTGGCGAGCGCGGCACCGATCAATCCACCGATCAAGGCATGAGAGGAACTCGATGGAATCCCGTAGTACCAGGTGATGAGATTCCAGGCGATGGCACCGGAGAGCGCACCGAACACCACGTAATGATCGATGATCTCGGGATCGATGATGCCCTTGCCCACAGTGGTGGCGACCTTCAAATGGAAGACGAACAGCGCGATGAAATTGAACGCGGCCGCAAGCAGCACGGCTTGATGCGGCTTCAGCACCCGCGTCGACACGACCGTGGCGATGGAGTTCGCCGCGTCGTGAAAGCCGTTCATGAAGTCGAACGCGAGCGCGACCACGATCAGGAACACCAGCACCTCGAAGCTCATGCAGTCGCGCCTATTCTTTGTTGTTGTTGGGCCGGGCGGCTCAGGAATTCTCCAGCACGATTCCCTGAATGATGTTGGCAACGTCCTCGCACCGGTCGGTCACCGTCTCGAGATGCTCGTAGATCGAGCGCAGCTTGATCAGCTCGCGCACGTCCGGCTCGTCGCGGAAAAGCCGCGCGATGGCGGCCCGCATGACATGGTCGGCTTCCGACTCGAGCCGGTCCATGTCGGCGCAAAGCACCATGATTTGCGCGGCATTGTCCATGTTCGAGAGCAGGGCGACACTCGCCTTCACCTTTTCGCAGCAGGCGACGCAGATGTCGGCGAGTTTCCGGGCTTCCGCAGTCGTATGACGCACGCCGTAGAGAAACATGAGCTGCGCCGAATCCTCGATGAGATCGAGTATGTCATCCATCCTGGTGATGAGCTGATGGATGTCGTCGCGGTCGAGCGGTGTGATGAACGTCTTGTGCAGCAACTCGATGGTGGTGCGCGTCACCTTGTCAGCCCGCTTCTCGATGGACTCGATGTTATGGGCGCGCCGCTCCAGATCGTCCCCGCTCGCCATCAGCGCCGCGAGTTCCCGGCTGCCCTGCACGATCAACTCGGCGTGTTCGTTGAAGAAGTCGAAGAATCGGCCTTCACGTGGCAACAGGCGGCCCAGCATGTTCCTCCTCTTTTTCGGAATGCATGGCACCGCGCAGCTCGGTCGAACAGCACGGACGCGCTTGCTGTAACTCAGCAGGCCGTAAGTGTACCCGGTTTCGTCTGCCGCTCAAACCGCGCAAAGGCGTTATACTCACGCTCCTTTCTCGCATATTCTCGCTGGTGGCCGCACCGCCGACTGGGCGTCATTGGTTCGACTGGCTGCTCGCGTGGTACTTCGTGAGCGTCTGGGGATCCGGTTTCCTCGCCACGAAAGTCGGATTGCAGCACGCCGCGCCATTCACCTTCCTGACTCTGAGATTTGCCGTCGGCATCGGGTGCCTGATCCCGATCGTGATACTCATGCGGCCGCGCTTCCCGTCGTCGCCCGCGGAGTTCGGGCACGTCGTCGCAGCCGGACTGCTCATGCACGCGGTTCACTTGGGCGGCAGCCACTACACCCAATACCTCGGCATGTCGGCCGGTATCACTGCACTGCTGCTGTCCGCGCAGCCGCTCGTGACGGCGCTGATCGCGGCGCGCTGGATGAACGAAACGCTTGGCGCACGACAATGGGCCGGGATACTGATCGGACTCGCCGGCGTAACGCTGGTCGTATGGCACAAGATCGACGTGCGGGAAGCGACGATCGGAAGCCCCATCGCGGTAGCCATCGCGCTCGCCGGCGTGACGGCGGGAACGCTCTATCAGCGCACCTTCTGCCCGCTGGTGGACTTGCGTTCGTCCTCATTGGTCCAGTTCGTGGCGACGCTCATTGTGCTCATTCCCCTCGCATTCGCGTTCGAAGACACGCAGGTACGCTGGTCCTGGACGCTCGCCGGCGCCATCGCTTTTCTCGTGATCGGCGCGTCGATCCTCGCGGTAAGCGCGCTGCACCTGCTGATGCGACGCGGACAGGCCGCGCGCGTCACAAGCCTCGTCTACCTCACGCCGATTTTCGCCGTCGTGCTGGAATGGGTGATGTTCGACGTCCTGCCCTCCGCCCTGAGCATTGCGGGTATCGCGATGGCCTGCGGCGGCGTGGCGCTAGCCGTATGGCGCGCCGTACCGCGCGGAACGCGTACCGTCTGACTGGCAGCGCTGAATCGTCGCGGCTTCAACAAAAACGGCCGGCGTCGCGCTTCACGCGCAAGGCCGGCCGCAATGAGTAGGAACTGTTACTTGAGGTGTTTGTTGACGAGCTTCGTCATTTCGAACATCGATACCTGGCGCTTTCCGCCGAAAACGTCCTTCAGCTTGTCATCGGCATTGATCATGCGCCTGTTCTTGCTGTCCTGCAGGCCGTTACGCTTGATGTAGTTCCAGATCTTTTTCGTCACTTCGGTGCGCGGCATTGCACTATTGCCGATCACCGCACCCAGCGAAGCGCTGGGCTGCATCGCTTTCATGAAAGCGGCATTCGGTTTGCGTTTCGCTCCGCTCTTCTTCTTCGCGGCGGTTTTCCTGGACTTTTTCTTTGCAGCCATCGATCGTCTCCCATTAGTGGTTCTGTGGTTTGCAGCTGATCTGTTCGCCTTGCCGTATTCGCCCTGCCTCTACCGTTGGCACGGTGAGGCAAGAATGCCGAGCCGAAATCCACTTGTCAATCTCTTTTCAGTGCTGGCGCGAGCGGAGTGCGAGCGTTTTTGCCCCGTGAAGGCGGTGCGCATGCGCACGCGCACGCCGCCCGCATTTGAAACCGGAGCGCAAGCCATCAGAATACGCCTGTAACAGGGGAGGCGGCGGCAGCAATTCAGGTAGCGGTAGGCGCGTTATGCCAGGTCCTTCAGCTTCTCGAGAAACTGTTTGCGAAACTTCACAACTTTGGGTGCAACGACCGCTTGGCAGTACGGTTGATACGGATTACGCGCGAAATACTCCTGGTGATAGTCCTCGGCCCGGTAGAAAGTACTGGCCGGCA
>DATFGD010000344.1:0-11000 GCA_035249725.1 Burkholderiales bacterium | reverse complement strand
GATAAGATCCACGATCTTTTCCATCGTCTCCTGGTATTCCTCGACGATTTTGTCGCGTTCGAGCGCAGTCAAGCGCTGCAAACGCAATTCGAGAATCTGCTGCGCCTGCACTTCCGAAAGATGGTAGCCCTTATTCTGGAGTCCGAATTCGGCGGAAAGGCCGTCGGGCCGCGAGGCGGTGCCCTCGCTTCGCGCGAGCATGTCCTCGACGAGCTTGGAGCGCCAGAAGCGCGACATCAGTTGCGCTTTGGCCTCGGCAGGTGTGGCCGCCGCGCGGATGAGTGCGATCACGTCGTCCACATTGGACAAGGCGACGGCGAGTCCTTCCAGGATATGGCCGCGCTCGCGCGCTTTTCTCAATTCGAACACCGTGCGTCGCGTCACGACTTCGCGGCGATGGCGCAGGAATGCGTCGAGGAACTGCTTCAGGTTGAGCAGGCGTGGCTGGCCATCGACCAGTGCGACCATGTTCATCCCGAATGTCTCCTGCATCTGCGTTTCTTTCCACAGATTGTTCAGGATGATTTCCGGAACTTCACCGCGCTTCAGTTCGATCACGGCGCGCATGCCGCTCTTGTCGGATTCGTCGCGGATGTCCGCGATGCCTTCTATCTTCTTGTTGCGGACGAGCTCGCCGATCTTCATCATCAGGTTTGCCTTGTTCACCTGATACGGAAGCTCGTCGATGATGATCGAAACGCGGCCGCCCTTTTCCGCCTCTTCGAAATGCGTGCGCGCGCGCATCACGATCCTGCCGCGCCCCGTGCGATAACCCTCCTTGACGCCGGCAGTGCCGTATATGATGCCCCGCGTCGGAAAATCGGGCGCCGGCACGATCGCGATCAGATCCTCCACCGTGATGTCCGCATCCTTGAGCAACGCCTGGCAAGCATCGATCACTTCCGACAGATTGTGCGGCGGGATGTTGGTCGCCATTCCGACCGCGATACCCGACGATCCATTGACCAGAAGGTTCGGCATCCGGGTGGGCAGGGTAACCGGTTCCTGTTCCTTGCCGTCGTAGTTGGGCACGAAATCGACGGTTTCCATTTCGATATCGGCCAGCATTTCGGACGTGATTCTCTCGAGCCGGCATTCCGTATAGCGGTATGCCGCCGCAGAGTCGCCGTCTACCGAACCGAAATTGCCCTGACCGTCGATGAGCGGATAGCGCATCGAAAAGTCCTGCGCCATTCGGACCAGCGCCTCATACGTCGCCGCATCCCCGTGCGGGTGGTACTTTCCGAGCACGTCGCCAACCACACGTGCACACTTCACATAGGGACGGTTCCAGACCGTGTTGGCTTCGTGCATGGCGAAAAGAATGCGGCGGTGCACCGGCTTCAGACCGTCGCGCACATCGGGCAATGCCCTCCCCACGATAACGCTCATGGCGTAATCGAGATACGAGCGACGCATTTCTTCTTCGAGGCTTACCGGCAGGGTTTCTTTGGCGAATTGGTCCATTAAACGGGGATCCTAATGGGGCGCGAGCAGGCGATTATTGCGGCGCATAAAAGCCGTTGATTTTAGCACGGTAACGCCTTGAGACAGGCACCTAAAAAGCGCGCTTACCGAGCATCGGCACCGCCTAGCACCGCGTCGGAACAAGGCCTTAATTGGAAGCTGCGGGCGGTTGGAACAGACCCCTAAAGTACATCGGGAAGGGCGTCGAGCGATGACCATAAATGTTCGATAGTCGAAGTCGACCACATGCTGACTGGCACATCGCGAACTGTTCAGAACAGAGTAGATCTTTATGCAGTTAAAGGCTCCATAATGTGTCGCGAACGCCGCCGCGAAAAGTGTCTCATTTTGCCAACACTTAATATGCCTTTCCGAAGAAACCGTGTTATGATTCGGGCATAGTTTGCTTTGATATCCTCATTATGATATTAAGCAAATACAGGGAGAGATTCACTTTTTTTAGGTTCACCGGCATTCCAGCGGGCCCAACTTCGTCGAAAACAGGAGGATCAAAAACCATGAGTTCAGCATTGCGGAATACCCTGGCTGGCGTCGTTATCGCGGGAGCATTTTTTCCTGCGATCGCGTCGGCACAATACGCTAAAAACCAAGGCTACCTGTTAGATTCCCAGGGGAATGTCGTTAGGGCCGCTGGAGCTGGGGTGTGCGTGCGTACGAGCGACTGGACGCCGGCACGCGCGGTTGCCGAGTGTGATCCGGATCTGGTGAAGAAACCCGCGCCGCCGGTCAAGAAGGCAGCCCCGCCACCCAAGAAGGTCGAGAAGAAAGCTCCGCCGAAGAAGAAGAAGCCGACGATGCTCAACATCACGGAGAAAATCGAGCTTCAAGGCATGCCCTTCGCCAAGGCGGAAATGACCGAAGACAACAGGAAAGAGCTCGACAAGTTCCTCGCCGGCTTGCGTAAAGCCACGAAGGCGCGTGCACCAGTGCAGTTCGGTGCCGTCGTCGTGACCGGTCACACCGACCGCATCGGCAGCCTCAAGTACAACATGAGACTGTCCGAACGCCGTGCGACTGTCGTGAAGGACTACTTGGTGAAGAACGGTGGCGTCGACCAGAAACTGATCTTCTGGGAAGGCAAAGGGCCGAAAGAGCCGATACCAGTAACCAAGTTCTGCGACAACAAGATGAAGCGCAAGCAGCTCATCGAGTGTCTGGCGCCGAACCGCCGGGTGACCGTGGAAGTGGTCGGCCGTGCGCAATCTCTCGCCAAGCCCAAGCCGGCGGCGAAGAAGCCCGCAGGAAAGAAACCCGCGAGCAAGCGCTGATACCAAAAATCTGATACAAACTAAGCCCTGCTTCGGCAGGGCTTTTTTTTTGGCACGCTCCACCGTGATGCAGGGACTTCAAAACGTCGACCTTATCGTTCAGGCCCGCTGGGTCATTCCGGTGGAGCCTGCCTGCACGGTGCTGGGAGACCATGCCGTGGTGGTCGAAAACGGCACCATCGTTGACGTCATACCGGCTGCCGAGTCGGCACTTCGCTACCGCACCCAACGCCACGTCAAACTTCCCGACCACGTTCTCATTCCCGGCCTGATCAATCTCCATACGCACGCGGCCATGACGCTGATGCGCGGCGTGGCCGACGACAAGACGCTCATGGAATGGTTACAAAAGCATATCTGGCCAGCGGAAATGAAACTCGTGTCTGCGGATTTTGTGCGGGACGGGACGCTCCTCGCGTGTGCCGAGATGGTGCGCGGCGGCATAACGTGCTTCAACGATATGTATTTCTTTCCCGAAGCCGCCGCAGAGGCGGTACTTGCTGCAGGGATGCGGGCGGCGCTCGGGATGATCGTGTTCGAGTTTCGCTCGCCGTACGGCAATGATGCTGCCGATTACCTCGACAAGGGGCTGCGTCTGCGCGACACCTTGCGTGACGAAGCACGGCTTTCTTTCTGTATCGCCCCGCACGCACCTTTTACGGTAAGCGACTCCACGTTTGAAAAGGTGGCGACCTACGCGGGCGAGCTCGATACGCCCGTCCATATTCACTTGCACGAGACTCGAGAAGAAATCCAGGGGAGCCTGAGCGCGCACGGGATGCGCCCGATACAACGTCTCAAGGGGCTCGGGCTGCTGAGCCCCGGACTCATCGCGGTACATGCGGTGCACCTCGCGGGCGTTGAGATCGGGTTGCTTGCCGAACACGGTTGCCACATTGCGCACTGCCCTTCTTCCAATCTGAAACTTGCGAGCGGCATTGCGCCCGTTTCCCGTATGCATGCCCAAGGCATCAATGTCGGTCTCGGGACCGACGGCGCCGCAAGCAACAACCGACTGGACATCTTTGCGGAGATGCGCCTTGCCGCTCTGCTCGCCAAAGGGTCGAGCGGCGATCCGACCGTGCTACCGGCACATACGGTATTGGAGATGGCGACTTTGAACGGGGCCCGCGCCCTCGGTCTGGAAGCGCACATCGGGTCACTTAGAAAGGGCAAGCGCGCCGACATGGCCGCTGTCTGTTTCGCCGCGCCGGAACTTTCACCGTGTTACGATCCACTGTCGCATCTCATCTACGCGGCCGGGCGTGAACATGTGAGCCACGTGTGGGTGGATGGCGAAGCGCTGCTCGACGACGGCGCCTTGACTCGGCTCGACGCCCAACGGCTGGCGGTAAAAGCGGATCGATGGAAAGCGCAGCTCAGCGTCGGCGAAGCCTGAAAGCATTGCGTTCTGGGCAAGTTAGGAGCGCGTGCATGTTCTTGGCACAGCAGCGGACCGACCCGTTTGTCCGTAACGATCGCTCCCAGCGCAGACGATCATAGGTCTGTAGATGATCAACGTCGACCCTGTCGAACTGGAGAAATTCAGCCAGCTCGCCCATCGCTGGTGGGACCCCACGAGCGAATTCAGGCCGCTGCACGAGATCAACCCGCTCAGACTTGACTATATCGATCGCATCGCAGCGTTGCGCGGAAAATCGGTGCTCGACGTGGGTTGCGGCGGCGGCATTCTGGCGGAGAGCATGGCCGAACGGGGTGCACGTGTGACGGGCATTGATCTCGCCGACAAACCGCTCAAAGTAGCGCAATTGCATCTGCACGAATCGGGGCGACAGGTGGACTACCGTCTCGTCTCCGCCGAGGCGCTGGCGGGGGAAGTGCCCCATACTTTCGACATTGTTACGTGCATGGAGATGCTGGAGCACGTACCCGACCCGGCGGCAACGGTGCGGGCCTGTGCCGCGCTTCTCAAGCCGGGCGGCCTCGCATTCTTTGCGACGATAAACCGCAATCCCAAGTCATACCTGTTAGCCGTCATCGGAGCGGAGTACGTGCTCCGCTTATTGCCGCGTGGCACGCACGACTACGCGAAGTTCATCAGGCCTTCCGAACTCGCAGCCATGTGCCGCGCATCAGACCTGGACGTGGCCGGGCTGATCGGAATGACATACAACCCCTTCTCGAAGACTTACGCGCTGGAAAACGATACCGGCGTCAATTACATTCTGCACTGTCGTGCGTCGGGTGGGACTTGACCGAGCGCCTCCGAAAAGCAGACTGCCGGATATAACCAACGTGCCGGCGCATAGGGTTCAAGCGGTCTTGTTCGATCTCGACGGTACCTTTGCCGATACGGCGCCCGATCTGGGGTATGCGCTCAACTGCATGCGTATTACACGCGGGCTTGCGCCCGTTCCAATCGAGGCGACGCGGCCCGTCACTTCGCTTGGCGCACGAGGCCTGCTGGGGATCGGTTTTGAAGTGGCGCCGGGCCATGCCGACTACGCGCCCATGCGGCAAGAGTTTCTACAGATCTACGAGGGTAATCTCTGCCGCCACACCCAGCTTTTCCCAGGCATGGCAGCATTGTTGGAGACTCTCGAAGCGCGTCGATTGCCCTGGGGCATCGTGACCAACAAGGCTGAGCACCTGGCCCGTTCTCTGCTGGAACAACTACACCTTGCCAAGCGCGCCGCCTGCATCATAGGCGGCGATAGCACGCCTCATCTTAAGCCGCATCCCGCACCGCTTCTCGCGGCGAGCGGTATTCTTGAAATTGCGCCATCGGACTGCATCTATGTGGGCGATGACCGGCGTGATGTCGAAGCGGGTCGTGCGGCGGGTATGAGAACGATTGCGGTGAGTTACGGCTATCTCAACGGCGGCATACCGGAAATGTGGGGTGCCGACGGCGTGATCCGTACACCGCAGGATCTGCTGGAATATCTTTGAGGCTCTCAGCAAAAAGCCCCCGGAAATAAAAAGGGCGCCCCACACGAAAGCGCCCTTCTTGCTTTGTCGGGCGGAAACCCGGTCAAGCGGTTCCACCCACCGAAGCTTACTTCTTCTTGCAGTCGGGATGAGTCGGGTTTTTCTTGCAATCGACAGCGGGTTTGGCCTGCTGAGGATCACTCGGCCCCGCAACAGCGATGCTGCTCAGACCTAAACCCAGTGCACATAGCAACGCGATGATGCTTTTCATAACAACCTCCTTGGAGTTTCCGATTTAGAATCGAAATGGGCGCAGTAGCCCGCTGCTCACATAGCGAGTTTCATGCCAGCTGCATCATCTCCATGACAATCAGATAGTTGAAGCGCATTCGATAAAGAAAGACTATCCGATGTTGTCGTCCGCGAGCGACGGCCAGTCGGCTGGGTTCAACAACCGCTTGATGCGGTTAATGTTCGCTTGTCGCTTTTTGCTGACGGACACAATCTGTCAATTCAAGTCGCTCAGCGCGGCAGGTTGAAAAAAGGCGGCTGGGACTCCATATGCGATAATATCGTTCTGCTGTTTCTCGCAGAAGTACGAAATTGGGGGCGACCTGGTTTCGACGTGGGTAGCGAAGCAGCTCAGGGCATGCCAAGGTCCAGTCACCTTGTTAAACCGCTGGAAATCCACAAACGCCAACGACGAGCGTTACGCTCTAGCCGCCTAACACCGGCTGGACGCTGCACTAGCTTGCTGATGGGCTAGGCCGGGGCAACCCGGTGCAGCGTCATTTACATCAGCCTCTCTGTGCGGTCTGGTCGCTTGGCCGCATGGATCCGTCGAAGCGACTGGCTGAGCGCCAGCCTGCCGGCCGGCGGGCGCGAGGCGAGATCCAAATGACCAGGCTAAGCATGTAGTCCTGACTGTAGAGGACTTGCGGACGCGGGTTCGATTCCCGCCGCCTCCACCATCCATTCACTGCGCAAGGCGCCCGCTCGTCGAGAGCGGGCCGCACGTCTATTTTTTCGTATCGACGCCTGACGACTTGACGAGTTCGGTGATGCGCTTGCGCTCGCTGCTGCGGAACTCATCGAGCGCCTTGCGATCGCCGCCGATCACTTCGATGCCGAGCGTCTTGAGCTTTTCTCGGAATGCCGGTTCCTTCACGATCTTGACCACTTCGGCGCTCACCTTCGCGAGGATCGCGTCGGGCGTACCTTTCGGCGCAACCAGGCTGTACCAACCGTACATCTGATAGCCGGGCACCACCTCTGCAATCGCCGGCACGTCCGGGAGCGAGGCCGACCGTTTGGGGGTCGTGACCCCGATCGCGCGCAAACGTCCTGACTCGATGTGGGGCCGCGCGGCCGGCAGCACGGCGTAGGTGAGATGAACTTCCTTCCCGAGCGTATCTGCGATGGCCTGCGCAACGCCTTTGTAGGGAACATGCAGCATCTTTGTGCCAGTCAAATTGGTGAAGAGCACGCCGCAAAGATGTTCCGAAGCGCCGGTTCCCGCCGAACCATAGCGCAGTTCCCCGGGTCGCTTTTTCGCATACTCGATCAGATCGCGTATCGACTTCACGGGGAGTTCCGGGTTGACCATCTGCACGAAGGGCACGCTTCCGATGAGCGCGATGGAAACGAAATCCTCGTCGAGATTGAACTTGAGGTCGGGATACACGGACGTTGCGACAAACAATTGCGAAGTGAGCATCATCCAGGTGTAGCCATCGGGGGCAGCGCGCAACGCCAACTCTGCACTGATGATGCCCGCCACACCGGGCCGGGAGTCGACGACGATGCGTTGACCCCACTCCTTGTAGAGACGTTCGCCGACAGTCCGCGAGATGATGTCCGGACCGGATCCCGGCGCGCTGCCGATGATGAGCCGGATCGGCTTTTCCGGATACGGACTTTGAGCCGCGTTGACGTTCCACGCGGCAATCAACAACGGGATGGAAATGACACCCAGCAGCTTCGCGATTTGCATCGGTTTCCTCCTCGAACTTGTTAGGTAAATGCTCGGTTTCACCCGAGCAAGCGTGCAGTATAGTGATGCCCGTCTTGAGTGGCCAATTTGGAAGCGGCAGGCTCGTTTCGCACACGTGCAAGGGCGGCAACCTACTCGTTCATTACACGTCGCTCTTGCGCAACACGGGATTGGCCATCAAATCAAACAAGTGAAGCGTAGTGGCACCCCGCCCGTCGGGAGTAGACGACAGTTTGGCGAAATAATTCCCCACCACGCAGGACGAGTCAATCGTTAACTTGCTGGAAAGGTTGACTAAAGGTGCGTGTGGTACGGGAATTGCGCGGATAGGCATCATTCCTATTCACGGGAGGTCGTATGCGGTATATCACAAGGGCAACACTGGTCGGTGCTGCGCTCACTGTTGCAAGCGTACCGCTTATTGCGGCAGACACAGTCCGCAGCGAACCGCCGAGCGTCCGGGCTGTAAGTGCCTCAAGCGGATCCGATGCCGATGTGCTGGCGGAGCGTCACCTGGCACTCTACCGCGCCTCGCAACTTCCGACGGTTACGTCCGAAGCAGCGAGCGAAAACGACGCAGATACGGGACAGGTGGTGGTGAGGAGCTCCGCGACCGCCGCCCTGCCGTTGCCGCCTCGGGTGCCGTCGCCTCACGTACCTGCGGGCCGATAAAGCGAGCGCTATCCCTTAGTGCGGCTGCGGTATTCTCCGGTACGCGTATCGATCTCGATCTTGTCTCCCGTGGCGCAGAAGAGCGGGACCGGTATTTCGAATCCGGTTTGCAACCGCGCTGGCTTCAGGACCTTGCCTGACGTATCGCCGCGAACTGCAGGCTCGGTGTAGGCGATCTCGCGTACAACCGTCTGCGGTATCTCAATGGAGATGGGTTTGCCGTTGTACAGCACGATCTCGCACGGCATGCCGTCCTCGAGGTAATTCAGCGCGTCGCCCATGTTCTCCTTGTCAACCTCGTACTGGTTGAAGTCTTGATCCATGAACACGTACGCCGGCTCGGCAAAATACGAGTACGTCGCCTCCTTACGCTCGAGCACGACGGTTTCGAATTTTTCGTCGGCTCGATAGACTGTCTCGCTCGCCGAGCCTGAGAGCAGGTTCTTCAGCTTCATCTTCACCACAGAAGCATTGCGGCCGGACTTGTTGTATTCCGCTTTTTGCACTACGAGCGGATCCTTGCCGACCATGATCACGTTGCCTGCTCTGATTTCTTGCGCCGTCTTCATGAGGACTCCAATATCTCTTTGAAACGAAAAACTAATATTTTACCCTCTCGGCGCAAAACTTGGCCAGATTTGTCGCGAGGTCACCGGTGCTTTCGGCGAGCCGTGCGGCCCAAGCAGGCGCATGGCGAACGAGCACTTCGCGCTGCGCCCAGTAGTCGCGCCACGCGCCTCCAACCGATGAATCGGGTACGCCGTTCCATGCGCGCCACATGCCCTGTACCGCAACGGCTACGGCACGCTCGAGACCCGCGCAGTAGAGGTCGAGAAACGCGCTGAGTTTTCGCCAATGGGCGCCCGCGGCCTGCGGGTAGATGTTCCAAACGAACGGCAGCGCCGCCCATTGCGCCCGCACGAAGGAATCTTCCCCGCGCACGAAGTTGCAGTCGCAACTCCATAACAGCTCGTCGTATTGCGGCTGGGCCACGAACGGCAAAACGCGCACTTCTACATTGCCGCCTTCCAGCCGCTGTGGGGCGCCCACATCCGCATCGAACCCGAAACGCGCGCCAATGCGTGCAGCCATTTTTCCGCGCGGCAGGCCGACGATGGTTTGCACGGGCTCGTTTCGCCACGCAATAAGCAGCTCGTCTATAGGCGCATCGTCATAGGCCCATATCGACACAACCGATGCACTGTCCGCGGGCGGCGCGAAGCCGAACGATTGCCACGCTCGCCCGCGCGCATCTTTACGAAAGGCAAATCGTCGCGAAGTAAGCTCCGCTTCGCGCAACACGCCGCCTGTGCCCGGTACGAAGCCGGGGAAGAAAAAGTAGCGGGGAATCGCCCACTGCGGGTGAGGCGACGCGAGCCCGTGATGCTCAGGCACCCACGGCTCTGCGCTCAGGTATTCGAGCACGATCCACAGCGGATGCGGTGTGGACGCAGCCATTGCATGGACGTACGCGTCCGGCAGGCCGCACCCGAAAGCTTCGATCACGATATCGGCGGGCCGTATGCCATCCCACGCAGCGGGCCATATTCGTACTTCAACGGCCGCGACGGATTGACGCGCGACGCCGATCGCAATGTCGGGGCACAGGGCGTGCAACGGCGTCAGGTCGCTGATCCAGAGCCGGACGGTAGCGTCGTGTTCGGCGGCGAGTTGCTGCGCGAGCCGCCAACTGCCCGCAGCATCGCCGTAGTTGTCTACAACGCTACAGAAGATGTCCCACGTACGTCGTTGTGACATACGGCCACGTGACATTGCGGAAGGCGAATAAAAAAGCCGGGCATGCGCCCGGCCTTTTCAGACACTCCGGCGGTTTAGGCCGCCTGGATGTTGCTTGCCTGTTTCTTGCCTTTGTTGCCGTTGGTGACTTCGAAAGAGACCTTCTGGCCTTCCTTCAGCGTTTTGAAACCCGACATGTTGATCGCCGAGAAGTGCGCGAACAAGTCTTCGCCGCCGTCGTCCGGCGTAATGAATCCGAAGCCTTTAGAGTCGTTAAACCACTTTACTGTTCCAGTTGCCATGTTGTATTCCTGAATAAAAAAATAAAAAAGGGCCTAGCCCAACCGATGTTTGAATCTCAAAGCCCCACAAGAACCAACATTCCCAACAACCGAACTTCCGACTCTTAAGAACTGTGAAACTAAACACGTGGCCGATGTTATACGCAGATTGTACCGGGCGGTCAAGCGAAATCGGAAACCTGCCAGAAGCGTCAACGTTTGAGGTAGCGCCCAGCAAATTCCTCCGCCGCCTTCGGATCGCGCGCCCGCAGACTGGCATACGTCTCTTTCACCTTGTCCGGCCGGTTCTGGAAGTGGTATGCGACGCCGGCATTGTAGAGCGCAGTGGGGTCGTTCGGCCGTATGCGCAACGCTTCCTGGAAGGCGTCCAGCGCCCGGTCGTGCTGGCTGAGCGACAGGTACGAGAAGCCGAGATTCAGCCAGCTCTCATAGAGTTCCGGATCGAGGCGCAACGCCTGCTCGTAAGGCGATACCGCCCGCCGTGGTCGGTTCATACCGCGGTAGGCGTCGCCCAGTTCGTGCCACGCCGCGGCGTGCGTCGGTTGCGCCCGCACCCATTGCTGCGCCAGTGTCAGCACGCCAGCCCAATCCTTTTGTGCCTTGGCTTTTGCGATACGGGCCGTCCAGCGCTTCGCCACGCTGTCGCGC